>CAZQPJ010000436.1:0-2096 GCA_964595105.1 uncultured Bifidobacterium sp. | reverse complement strand
ACAACTAGAGAAAAACCACCAACCTCGATGAGCCTCAGCGAACGCGCCCACCACGAGATCCGCCGCATGATCGTGCGGCTCGAACTCGCGCCCGGCGCCGTGGTGCGCGACGACGAACTGCAGGCTCGTCTCGGCCTCGGCCGCACCCCCATCCGTGAAGCGCTCCAGCGACTCGAACGCGACCAGTTCGTCACCGTCATCCCCCGCCGCGGCGTGTTCGTGAGCGGTGTCGACGTGAGCGAGTTGGCGTTGCTGTACGAAACCCGCGCCACTCTCGAGCCGTACGCCATGCGACTGGCCTGTGCCCGCGGCACGAACTCCACCTGGGAGCGCATCGCCGAGGTGCTGCAGCGGGCCACCCCGAAGTCGTCGCCCGACGAACTCATCGACATCGACCGCCGCTGCAGGGAACTGGTGTGGGAAGCAGCCGACAACCGGTTCCTCACCGCCACCCTCGACATGCTGTACGCGCAGAGCGAACGGCTGTGGCATCTCTACCTCGGTGACGTGGCCGACCTGCACCTCATGATCGACGAGCACCGCGCCATCCTCACCGCGCTGCGCAAGGGACAGGCCGACCGGGCAGCAAAACTCATCGAAGCCCACATGCGCAACTTCGACGAACAGATTCGCAACGCAGTGCAACGTCGCCTCACGTCGCCCCTCGCCGGCTGACCGATGTTCACGTTCGGCGCGCTCGCCATCGGCGCCATTGCCGCACTCGTCACCGGCCTCTCGAAGACCGCGCTCCCGGGCGCCGGACTGCTCGCCACGCCCCTGTTCGCACTGGTGGCCGACGGCCGAATGATCGCCGGCGTTGCCCTTCCCGTGCTGATCTTCGCCGACATCTATGCCACCCAGTGGTACCGGCAGCACGCACGCTGGGATCTTCTCCGGCCACTCACCGCATGGGTTGCGGCGGGCTTCGCGCTCGGCGCCACCTTCTTCGTGGTGGTCGGCTCGAAGGTACGCATCATCGAGGTGGTGATCGCGCTCGCCATCATCCTCGTGGTCGGTGTGCAGGCGACCCGCATGATCCGCAACACCCCTCCTCGCCCGGCGTCGCGCGTCGACGCTGCGGTCTATGGCACGGCCGGCGGGTTCACCACCTTCGTGTCGAACGCCGCCGGGCCCATCGTGAACACCTACATGGTGGGGTTGGGCCTCGACCGGCAGACGCTCGTGGGCACCTCGGCGTGGTTCTACTTCGCGGTGAACCTCGCCAAGATTCCCGTCTACCTGGCGCTGGGCGCGTGGAGCACCGGCGGTCACTTCTTCACCGCACAGAGCGTGCTCTACGACCTGTGCCTGCTGCCCGTGGTGCTGGTGGGGCTGTACAGCGGCCGTGCCCTCCTGCCCCACATCCGCGACCGGGTGTTCGTGTGGGTGGTGCTGGCGCTCAGCCTCGTCGGCGCTGCACGCCTCCTGCTGGCCTGAGCCGGTTGGTCACTCGCCCGAGTGCTGCCCGTCGAACGCCTCGCGCAGCAGATCGGCATGGCCGTTGTGCCGCGCGTATTCCTCGATCATGTGCACGAGTATCCAGCGCAGGTTCGGCGAGCGGCCGTCGGCGTACGTGCGCACCGCCAGTTGGTCGAGGCCACCCCGCTGCAGCGCCTCCGCCACGAGCCGGCGCGACTCGTCGACCGCCCCGCGCCACAACGCCAGCAGATCCTCAGGGCTGTCGTGCATGGCCGACTCGAACTCCCAGTCGGGCTCCGCATCCCAGTCGACCTCGTTCCACGGCGCCGAACGCTCCTGGCCGTTGAGCCACCGCCAGAACCACACGTCCTCGACCATGGCCATGTGCTTCACGATGCCGCCGAGCGTCATGGCGCTCGCCGCCGTGGTGGCGCGCATGCCCTCGGCACCGAGACCGTCGACCTTCCACGCCAGTGTCGCCCGCTGGAAGTCGAGGAAGCCGAGCAGCGTGTCGACCTCGTTCGCGGTGAGCGGAGGCTCGATTCGACCCTGATCGTCGATGTCGACCATGTCAGATGGGCAGGTCACCGGTGGCGGTGCGAGTGGTGCCGTGGTCGCGGTAGGCGCCGATGGTGCGCTGAGCGATGCGCATCTGGTGGATCTCGTCGGCGCCGTCG
>CAZQPJ010000435.1:0-2107 GCA_964595105.1 uncultured Bifidobacterium sp. | reverse complement strand
GGAGTATCTCGGGCGGCAGGTCCCCGCCGCCCGACAGTGAGCCCCTCACGCCCTTCGGTCGGCCCGTGGTGCCCGAGGTGTAGAACATCGGGCCGCCCAGTCGCTGCTCGGCGGGTTCGGCAGGGCTGCCGGCGGCGAGCACTGCTTCGTAGTCGGTGCTGCGCGGGTGCCGCGCCCCATCGCCGAGGGCCACCGCCACCTTCACCGACGCGCCTCGCGCATCATCGAGCGCTCGATGCGCCTGCTCGGCGTAACGCGGGTCGATGAAGACGGCCATCGCGGCTGCGTCGTCGAACATGTAGGCGAGTTCGTCGGCCACGAGGTGCCAGTTCACCGGTACGTAGCTCCATCCGCCGTGGCTGCACGCAAGCGCGATCTCGAACCACTCGCGACGGTTCCCCGCCACCACTGCGACGCGGTCGCCGTTGGCGAGCCCCATGCTCCGCAAGCCGTTCACGAGTCGGTTGACGCGTTCGTCGAGTTCGGCCCAGGTGGTGCTGCCGGCATCGTCGACGAGTGCGACCTCGCTGCCGCGTGCTGCCGCGAAACCAGAGATGAGCGTTGCCATCGGTACCCCCTTGGTGCCCCGTCTGCCCGGACGATAACCCACGCTGCGCAGGGCTACGGTGGCTCCATGGGCGATCGATTGCAGGGCAGGGTGGCGGTGGTCACCGGTGGTGCGAGTGGCATCGGTGAAGCAACGGTCCGGCGCTTCATCGCTGAGGGTGCGAACGTGGTGGTGGCCGACCTCCAGCGCGAGCCCGGGGAGGCGCTGGTGGCCGAACTTGGTGCGGCGGCCCGTTTCATCGCCACCGACGTCACGGCGGAGGCCGAGGTCGCTGCTGCGATCGACCTGGCCGTGTCGGCGTTCGGCCGGCTCGACGTGATGTTCAACAATGCCGGCATCGTCGGTGTGGTCGGTTCGGTGGCCGAGACCTCGATCGAGCAGTGGGACCGCACGGTTGCGGTGCTGATGCGCGGCGTGTTCCTGGGCATGAAGCATGCGGCGCGGGTGATGGTGCCGCAGCGATCGGGTTCGATCATCTCCACCAGCAGCACTGCCGGAGTGATGGGCGGGCTCGGTCCGCACTGCTACACGGCGTGCAAGCACGCCGTGATCGGTCTCACGAAGTCGGTGGCGTCGGAGCTGAGCCGCAAGGGAATCAGGGTGAACGCCATCTCGCCGGGGAGCACGGTGTCGCCGATGACCGCGTCGTTCATCATGGGCGATCACACTGCGGTCGACGCAACGGCCGATGCCATTGCGGCGGGCACGCCGCTCGGTATCGCCGGAGTGCCGCTCGACATCGCCAACGCGGCGCTGTTCCTCGCCAGTGATGAGTCTCGCTACATGACCGGGCAGACCATGGTGGTCGACGGGGGGCAGACCACCGACGGTGGAGGCGGTCGGGTGCACCGCCAACCCCCCGTCGTGATGCGCGAAGCCGGCCGCCGAGACTGACCCCTCCCTCGCCCGCCGGCTCCCGCCCCGCCCCCATCCCGCCCCCGCCCCGCCCCGCCCCCATTTCCGCGAGGACGTCGCGGCCTTATCGACGTCAACCCACCAGATGGGCGCGACGTCCTCCGGGGTGAGGGGGGTGGGGGAAGGGGTAGGGAAGGGTTGGGGGTGGGTGGGAGATTGGGCGGCTACGGTCGGTGCCATGAGCCTCATCGTCGTGGAAGCCACCATCGTGTTGAAGGACGCGGCCCGGCGGGCCGATGCCATCGCCGAGAGCGTGCAGTGGCAGGAAGCCACGCGCAACGATGAGCCGGGCTGCCTCATGTACTGCTTCGCCGCCGATCCGGTGAAGCCCGACACCATCCAGGTGTACGAACTGTGGGCCGATGCCGAATCGCTCGAGGCCCACTTCCTGCACCCCAACTACCTGGCCATGCGCGACCTCCTCGGTCGGATCGGTATGGCGTCGGCCTCGGCACGCAAGTTGCGTGTCGACGCCACCGCACCGGTGTACGGCCCGGGCTTCGTGCCGACGGCGTCGTTCGACATCTGAGGCCGCGCTACGGTCGGCGCACACACGAGCCTGAGGGGGCACCATGGCGTACGACCTTGCCAACGATCCGCGCATCGACCCGCGTCTGAAGGCGC
>CAZQPJ010000434.1:0-2113 GCA_964595105.1 uncultured Bifidobacterium sp. | reverse complement strand
AGCGAACGCCCGATCATCTACGCCGGTGGTGGCATCCTCAAGGCCCGCGCTGCCGAGGCACTGCGCGAACTCGCCGAACTGGTCGACATCCACGTGGTCACCACGCTCATGGCCCGCGGCGCCTTCCCCGACTCGCATCCGCTGTGCCTCGGCATGCCGGGCATGCACGGCAATGCCACCGCTGTCACGGCAATGCAGAAGAGCGACCTGCTCATCAACCTCGGTGCCCGTTTCGACGACCGCATCACGGGCAAGGTCAGTGCCTTCGCCCCGGAGGCGAAGATCATTCACGTCGACATCGACCCGGCCGAGCAGGGCAAGGTCCGTCGTCCCGATGTGCCGATCGTCGGCGACGCGAAGTACATCATCGAGGAGATCATCAAGGCCATCCGCGATCTGCTGCAGGGCGGCACGGTGCAGGCCGACACGGGCGCGTGGAAGAGTCGCATCAGCGGTTGGCAGGAGCAGTTCCCGCTGGCCTACGAACCCAGCGAGCCGGGCGACGCGTTGAAGCCGCAGTACTGCCTCGAGCAACTGCGCGACAGCGCACCCGAGGGCACCATCCTGGTGTCGGGCGTGGGTCAGCACCAGATGTGGAGCAGCCAGTACTGGCGGTTCAACGAGCCCTACACGTGGGTGAACTCGGGTGGCCTCGGCACCATGGGCTTCAGCGTGCCGGCCGCCATCGGCGCCAAGGTCGGTCGCCCCGACCGCACCGTGTGGGCCATCGACGGTGACGGCTGCTTCCAGATGACCGCACAGGAACTGGTGACCGCCAGCGTCGAGCGCATCCCCGTGAAGGTCGCCATCCTCAACAACAGCTACCTCGGCATGGTCCGCCAATGGCAGGAGATGTTCTACGACGAGCGGTACAGCGAGGTGTACCTCTCGCCCGAGGTGCCCGACTTCGTGAAGTGGGCCGAGGCGATGGGCTGCGTGGGCATCCGCGTCGACAGCCCCGAGGAAGTGCAGCCCGCCATCGACAAGGCCAACGCCGTCGACGACCGGCCCGTGGTGGTCGACTTCCGTGTCGATGCCCGCGAGAAGGTGTTCCCGATGGTGGCCGCCGGCCAGAGCAACGACGACATCATCCTGCCCCACTTCCAGAACGCGAACCGGAGCGCCCTGCGATGAGCGACCAGATCAGCCACCACATCCTGTCGGTGCTCGTGCAGAACCGACCCGGCGTGCTCGCGCGGGTGTCGGGCCTGTTCGCCCGCCGCGGCTACAACATCTTCAGCCTGGCGGTCGCGCCCGCCGAGGACGAGGGCTTCAGCCGCATCACGGTGGTCGTCGACGTGGAGTCGGCGCCGCTCGAGCAGATCTCCAAGCAGTTGTTCAAGCTGATCGAGGTCGTGAAGATCAGCGAACTCGACCCACGTCGCAGCGTGGAGCGCGAGCTGCTGCTGGCGACGGTCCGGTCGGGCGGCGAACACCGCGGCCAGATCATCGAACTCGTCAACGTGTTCGAGGGAAAGATCCTGGCCGTGGGTGTCGAGGCGATCACCGTGTCGCTCGATGGTCACCCCGACAAACTCGACGACTTTGAGGAACTCCTCGCCGCATATGGCATCGTGGAGCTGCAACGAACCGGGCGGGTCGCCCTGCCCAAGCTCGATCGCGACGCACGCCTGCGCGCGGTCAACAATCCCAAGACCAACAACGGAAAGGCTGGCTGAGCTCAATGGCCGCAAAGATGTACTACGAGGCGGACTGTGATCCGTCGATCATCCGGGGCCGCAAGGTCGCCATCATCGGCTACGGCTCGCAGGGCCACGCGCACGCGCTGAACCTGAAGGAGTCGGGTGTGCAGGTGGTGGTCGGTCTGCGCGAAGGCAGCAAGTCGGCCGCCAAGGCAGAGGCTGCCGGCCTGAAGGTGATGGGCATCGCGGAGGCCGCCAAGTGGGCCAACGTGATCATGCTCACCATGCCCGACACGGAGCAGAAGGCCACCTACGAGCAGTTCATTAAGCCGCACATGCGCAAGGGCAAGGCCCTGGTATGCCTGGCGAGCTGGGCCCCCGATGCGGTGACCGTGCGGCTGAAGGTTGACTGGGCCGCGCTTGGACTGGACCCCGCGCAATCCGTGCTGCGCGCGCCGGCCGTGCGCGGC
>CAZQPJ010000433.1:0-2115 GCA_964595105.1 uncultured Bifidobacterium sp. | reverse complement strand
CCCGTACACGCGCATGGGTCTCAGCGATGCGGGGGCACACTGCGGCGCCATCTGCGACGGCGGCATGCCCACGTTCATGCTCACCCACTGGGCGCGCGACCGGTCCCGCGGGCCCCAGCTGCCGCTCGAGTGGGTGGTGCACCGTCAGACCTCGCAGACGGCGGCGTTCTACGGCCTGGCCGACCGTGGCGTGGTGGCGCCGGGCATGCGCGCCGACCTGAACCTCATCGACTTCGACCGGCTCGCCTTCGGCCCCGCCCGCATGGCCTACGACCTGCCGGGCGGCGCCCGCCGACTGGTGCAGAAGGCCGTCGGCTACGACGCCACCTGGGTGGGCGGCGTGCAGACCGTCGACCACGACGAGTTCACCGGCGAACTGCCCGGCCACCTCCTTCGCGCCGGCCACTGACCCCGCCCCGTTCACTGCTCCCCGGCGGAGCATCCACCGCACGAGTCATCCGCTGCTGCGCCGAGACCTGCCGAGGTAGTCCCCGCCGACGGCGCCGATGTGCTCACGATGGTCGAGCAACCCGGGACCGCCGTCGTGCGTCAGAGTGTGTGATGGCGTACGAGGTGATCTCCGGCATGGATGAGGAGGCGATGGTCGAGGTTCCGCTGTCGACCGACGCCGCCTTCGCCGCGTTCTTCTCCGAAGCGAAGGCACCGATGCACCGCCTTGCGTATCTGCTGACCGGTTCGAACATGCAGGCCGAGGAAGCCGTGCAGGAGTCGTTCGTCCAAGTGTTCGAGCGGTGGGCACGGATCGACGATCCCGGCGCATACCTGCGGCGGGCAGTGGTCAATCGATGCACCTCGTGGCATCGGCATCGGGCGGTCGTGCTCCGCACGCGCACCAAGGTGGCCACGAACGAGTCATACCTCGACCAACCCGACGAACTCACCGACGCCCTCGCCCAACTCCCCGCACGCCGACGGGCCATGTTGGTGCTGCGCTACTACGAACGCCTCGAACTCGAGGAGATCGCCGACACCCTCGGCGTCTCCGTCGGCACCGTCAAGTCCACAGTCCACCGGGCACTGGCCCAACTGAAAGGAATCCTCGAATGACCACCGACCTCGAACACCGCCTCCACGACCACCTCGATCGGGCGGCTGGCGCAGCGCCCGCATCGATGCTGCACCTCGACACGATCGACGCACGCGCTGCCCAGCGACGGCGTCACCGCAGCGTCGCTCGCGGCGCTCTCGCGGTGGGTGTCATCGTCGGACTCGGTGCCGGCGTGATGGCCATGCGCGACTCGCAGCCCATCCAGCCCGCTGGTTCGACCCCGACCCCGCTCACTCGATTGAGGGATACGGGTCTCTACACCGATCTCGTCAAGCCCGGCGCCGTGGCGCTCCTCCTCGCCGACGGTCGGCACCTCACCTTCGCCATCACAGCGATGCCCTTCTATGACGGCTACAGCCAGCAAACGACGATCAAGTACGACGGGTACTCCACCGGACGGGCGCAACCGATCACCGCGGACCTCCCGTTGATTCCCGAACCCGAACTCGGTGGCGACGACCACGTCGTCTACTGGACCGGCATCCCAGCGTCGGCCGCAACCGTCGAGTTGCACCTTGCCGACGGACAGGTGCTCTCACAGCAGCCCGTCGAAGGCATCGCTGCCTTCCCGGTCGCGTCGCACTCGAACGACGACACGCTGATCGCGCTCGATGCCGCCGGTAACGAGGTGGCACGAACCGCCTGGATGACCGTCCGGCTGCTCGGTAGCGGTACCACCGATGGCGGTGTGGAGAACCACAACTGGACGTCGCTCGGCGAGCCGGACAACTACGGCCCCGTGGATGTCTCGAAGATCTCCGGCCTGAGCCAGGCCGAGGAGGACGCCTACCGGAAGTTCGCCGACACCACCATGCGCTCGTGCCTCAGCGCCAACGGCGCGGCATCGTGGACGGAGTGCATCCAGTCGACGGACGCCGCGGTGAAGGCCTATCTCGGCTGATCGGTTGACGGCATCGGAGGCAGGCCCGCCATGTACGCCGCACCGTGACGGCGGAAGCCCTCAGGCAGTGATGGCCGTCGGGCCGTTCACGAAGCAGAACTCGTTGCCCTCCGGGTCGAGCATCACCTGGAAGCCACCGAGTTCG
>CAZQPJ010000432.1:0-2117 GCA_964595105.1 uncultured Bifidobacterium sp. | reverse complement strand
TGAACCCACCACGCACACGGTGTTCGCCGAGCGCCACGGCCGGAATGGCTGGGCAGGCGAGTCGAGACGATTCGGCGAGGGTGTGGCGATCCTGGTCGGTGACCTGGCGTTCGTGTACGCCGACCAGCTCATGGGCGGCGCCTCGCCCGCAGCGTGGAGGATCTGGAACGAGTTGCGCATCGAACTCAACATCGGGCAACTCCTCGACATCGAGGGCAGCGTGCGCAACGAGCGCAGCAGGGTGAAGGCAGAGCGCGTCTGTCGCTACAAGAGCGGCAAGTACACCATCGAACGCCCACTGCACCTCGGTGCGGTGATGGCGGCGCCCCACCGTGAGGCCGAACTGCTTCCAGCGCTCAGCGCGTACGGCCTGCCGCTGGGCGACGCCTTCCAGATGCGTGACGACGTGATGGGAGCCTTCGGCGACGAAGCCGTCACCGGCAAGCCGGTGGGTGGCGACCTTCGCGAGGGAAAGCCGACGCCGCTGTTGGCTCGGGCGGTGGAAGCCGCCTCACCAGCGCAGGCCGACGTGCTGGCATTGGTGGGCTCCACCCGGCTCGACGACGTCGCAGTGGCCAGAGTGCAGCAGGTCATCGTCGACACCGGAGCACTCGCCGACCTGGAGGCCACCATCAGCCGCCTCACTGACGAGGCCGTGGCCGCCATCGCCGAGGCGCCGATCACACCCGAGGCCCGTCAGGAACTTGTGGCGTTGGCCTCGTACGTGAGCCAGCGCACCGTCTGATCGGGCCGTTGCCTCACGGCGTTCGGCGCTCACACTGCGGCGTAGGTGGCGAGCGCCTCGGCCAACGTGGCCTGGGCGACCCCCATCTCCTCCAGCACTCCCTCGAGCCACGTCGGCTTCACGAGTGCAGCCACGGTGATGGGTTCATCGAGCCCCGAGCCCTGCAAGGCCAGGCGAACGAAGAGTGCCGCATAGTCGCGCGGCCGAAGGTCTCGCGAGAGTTCGAACAGGGCGTAGGGGTCGGGCCGTTCACGGGTGTCGGCCAGCACGACGAAGTTGTTCGAGGTCATGCCGGAGGGGCCGCCGCCGAGCCCCGGCCCGTCGCACAGCACGGCGCCGCGCACGTGCGCGGGTCGGGCACCTGCCAGCAGCAGTGCCACATAGGCACCGAGACCCCGGCCCACCACCGTGGCTTCGCCGAGTGTGCTGAGGGCCACGTCGGCGTCGGCGAGGAGGATCTCGGCGGAATACCCGCCACCGGCCGGGATGCTCGACATGCCATGACCCGTGAAGTCGAGCGCCACCACCGGCCCCGGCCAGTTCGCGGCAAAGGCAGGCACCTGCGCGGGCGAACACTCGCCGAGCCCGTGCAGCAGCAGTAGGGCGCGACCCTCGCCGCCACGGAGGTGATGCAGCGCCAGTTGCACCCGGTTGTGGGTGAGCATCTCGACGATCATCGAGCACCGCCGAGGAAGTCGATCACGAGGCCGGCGATTCGTTCGGGCTCCTCGATGTGCACGAAGTGCCCGGCCGACTCGATGAGTTCGAGGCGACCGCCGGCCGGCAGCATGTGCTCGATCTGGCTGGGCACGGTGCCCCAGCCCATCGGTTCCTGTTGACCACCGAGGATGCCGAGGAACGGCATGCCCAACCCCGGCAACCGCGAGGCGGTCCACTCCGGTCGCCACGGTCCGAAACCGCCGAAACGGAGCGACGGGTCGAGCTTCCATCGCCAGCCGTCGGTGTCCTCCCGTGCACCGACGGTGACGAGATAGCAGAGCCACTCGAACGGCAGCCGGGGGTTCAACTTGGCCCGTCGCGCTGCGAGCTCCTCGAGCGTGCCAGCCTTGCGCGCCGCCGTGTTGGTGGTGCGGCGGTGGTCGAGCCACCCGGCGAGGTCGCTCGACATCATGCGCGTCCGTTCGTGTTCCGGCACGTCGGCCATCGGCCGTTTCCACGGCAGACCGTCGAGGTTCACCACATGGCTGAAGCGGAACGGGTGCGCATCGGCGAGTTGAATCATCAACGCGCCACCCTTGCTGTGGCCCACCACGGGAGCCGGCTTCCTGGTGATGTGGCTCATCACCACGATGGCGTCGCGGATGTCGGCGTCCCAGCCGTAGAGGGCGGCGTGCTCGCTGTCGCCGTGACC
>CAZQPJ010000431.1:0-2119 GCA_964595105.1 uncultured Bifidobacterium sp. | reverse complement strand
TCGACCCGAACGCGAAAACCATCGACAGCCTGCAGCGCATCGAGCTGCCGGCGGGCGTCGACATCGAGATCAAGATCCAGTCGAACTGAACCAGTGAACTGAACTTGGTCGAACCCCCCGGGGGGAATCAGTGAACGGCCCCGCTCGGCTCAGCCGGGTGGGGCCGTTTCGCGTGCCGGGGCCGAGGTCGTAACGTGCGATCCATGCAGGAACTCGACACGCACCTCGGTGGCCGCCGGCCGTTCGGCCTCAACTACTGGCCGATGGCCGAGGACGACCCCGGTGTCGAAATTCCCCGTGAGTCGATCCGCCTGGTGAGCCCCGACGGCGCTCTGGTGCGTGGCGTGCTGTGGACACCGCCGAGCGGGAAGTGGAAGACGGCTGTCATTCTCAGTCACCCTCGCGGCGACTTCAGCGTCCACTACGCCTGCCCCCTCCTGGCTGCCGCTGGCTATGCGGTGCTCGGGTTCTCCACCCGCTACATCAACAACGACACCGACTGTCTTCACGAGAACTGCATCGTCGACGTGAAGACGGCGTACGACGAGATGAAGCGGCGTGGAGCCGAGGCGGTGGTGCTGCTCGGCAACTCGGGTGGCGGCAGCCTGATGGCGATGGCACATGCCGAACTCGGCATCGGCGATGGGTGGATCGGTATGGCTGCCCACCCGGGTGAGGGCGTGTTCATGCTGCAGGTGATCGACCCGAGCGTGGCGGATGAGCTCGACCCGTTCAGCACGGTGCCGGAACTCGACATGTACAACCCCGACAACGGCTGGCGGCCGTGGCCCGAGCCGTGCCACTACGACCCGGCCTGGCTGGTGCGTTACCGGCAGGCCCAGGTGGAGCGTGTGGCCCGCATCGACGCCATTGCCAAGGCGAGCATCGCCGAATCGATGGACGCAGCAGGCCGCCTGCGCGGACTCGACAAGGAGGTCGACACGGTTGCGTGGCGGGAGCACCGCCGCCGTGCCGTCTTCACCAAGTACCTCACCATCTACCGCACCCTTGCCGACCCGGCCTATCTCGACCTGTCGATCGACCCCGACGAACGGCCCATGGGGAGCCTCTTCGCCTTCCCCGACCCGTTCGACGCCAACTACGGCAGGGGAGGGCTGGCGCGCACCATGACCGCTCGCGGCTGGCTGAGCACCTGGTCGGGCCTGTCGAGCCACGCCAAACTGGCCGACACGATGCCCAGAGTGAAGGTGCCCACCATCCTGGTGCACCCCACCGCCGACACCGAGATCCGGGTGTGGCAGGCCAAGGAGATCGTTGCCGCAGCGGGTGCGGCCGACACCACCTACGTGGAATTGAAGGGCGCTCCGCACTATCTGGAGGGGCACCGGCGAGAGGCGCTGGCCGTGGTGGCCGACTGGCTGGGGAAACGCTTCCCCTGAACCTGCTCGACGCGGGTTGCCGTGCTGCGAAGTCCGCCGATAGAGTCCTCAACTCGTGTGTGCCGCGAGGTGCACTGCAATCGATGTCCGTGTGAGCCCCCGGGTACCTCACGGCAACAACCGAATCCGGTGCTCCGCCGGCCGTCTGGCCTGCGGAGCATTTGCGTGTAATCCGAAAACCCGGTTCGCCGGGTCCGACCGAAAAGGCTGCCGACATGGCACTCAAAGCGATCGTTGGCGAGAAAGTCGCCATGAGCCAGGTGTGGGTGAACGACAAGGTCGTTCCCGTCACCGTGCTGCGCGTCGAGCCGGCTCGCATCGTGCAGGTGAAGACCACCGAGCGAGACGGCTACACGGCGTTGCAGGTCACCTATGGCCACCGCGACCCCAAGAAGCTCACCAAGGCCGAGGCCGGCCACTTCGCCTCCGCAGGCGTCGACGCAGGCCGTCGTCTGGTCGAACTGCGCCTCGACTCCGTCGACGGGTTCGAAGTGGGCCAGGAGATCACGGTGAGCCAGCTCGCCGAGGGTGAGAAGGTCGACGTCACCGCGGTCAGCCGTGGCAAGGGCTACGCCGGCACCATGAAGCGTCACAACTTCGGTGGTCAGGGCGCCAGCCACGGTAACCACAAGCACCACCGTGCGCCGGGCTCGATCGGATCGTGCAGCTTCCCGGGTCGTGTGTTCAAGGGTCTCCGCATGTCGGGCCACATGGGCCAC
>CAZQPJ010000430.1:0-2121 GCA_964595105.1 uncultured Bifidobacterium sp. | reverse complement strand
CGTGAGCCACGACCTCGTCATCCGCAACGCGTACCTCGTCGACGGCAGCGGCAACCCTGCACGCCATGCCGACATCGCTGTCGACGCCGGCCTCATCACCGCGGTCGAGCCTGCCGGGACCATCGGCTCCGGCAGCGGCCACACGGTGGATGCCGATGGTCGGCTGGTCACCCCCGGGTTCGTCGACCTGCACACGCACTACGACGCGCAGGTGAGCTGGGATCCGTGGATCACGCCATCGAGTTGGCACGGCGTCACCACGGTGATGATGGGCAACTGCGGTGTCGGCTTCGCCCCGGCACGCCCGCACCAGCACGACTGGCTGATCCAGCTGATGGAGGGCGTGGAGGACATCCCCGGCAGCGCCCTCACTGCCGGCATCACGTGGGGTTGGGAATCGTTCCCCGAGTACCTCGACACCGTGGGCCGAGGGCAGTACGTGATGGACGTGGGCGCGCAGGTGGCCCACAGCCCGGTGCGCGCCTACGTGATGGGCGAGCGGGCCAACACCGATGAGCCCGCCACCGACGACGAGATCGCAGCGATGGCATCGATGGTGGAGGAGGCGCTTCGCGCCGGTGCCTTCGGTTTCTCCACCAGCCGCACGTCGTTGCACCGCGCCAAGGACGGTGTGCTGGTGCCCGGCACCCACGCCGACGAGCGCGAACTGATGGGCATCGGCGAGGCCATCCGCCGGGTCGGTCATGGCGTGTTCCAGTTCGCTCCCGAGCACGCCCGCGTGCCCATCGACGAATGGCCGTGGATGCGCAAACTCGCCGCCGTCACCGGCCGCCCCGTGGTGGTGAACCTCAGCCAGCCCGACTACTCGCCCGACCTGTGGCGGCAGGTACTGCAGTTGCTCGAGCAGGCCCACGCCGACGGCCTGCCCGTGTACACGCAGGTGGCGGGCCGCAGCATCGGCATCCTCTACTGCCTGCAGGGCAGCGTGCACCCGCTGATGTTCCACCCGGCGTACCACGAGATCATGCACCTCCCACTGGCCGAACGGCTGGCAGCGCTGGCCGAGCCCGAGCGCCGCCGCCGCATCATCGACGAGGTGCCCGACGACGGCGGGTTCATGCAGAAGGCCGTGCTCGACAAGCTCGACGGCATGTGGCTGACGGCCGACGGCAACATCGACTACGAGCCGTCGCGCGACGCCAGCGTGGGCGCCGTGGCACGTCGCACGGGCGTGCCCGCGATGCAACTGATCCTCGATCACCTCGTGTCGAACGACGGTAACGGCATGATCTACGCACCGTTCTTCAACTACTCGTACGGCAGCCTCGATTTCACCTACGAGGCCCATCGGCACCCGTACACGCGCATGGGTCTCAGCGATGCGGGGGCGCACTGCGGCGCCATCTGCGACGGCGGGATGCCGACATTCATGCTCACGCACTGGGCACGAGACCGGTCCCGCGGGCCGAAGCTGCCGCTCGAATGGGTGGTGCACCGTCAGACCTCGCAGACCGCGGCGTTCTACGGGTTGGCCGACCGCGGCGTGGTGGCGCCGGGTATGCGTGCCGACCTGAACCTCATCGACTTCGACCGTCTGGCCTTCGGCCCCGCCCGCATGGCGTACGACCTGCCGGGCGGCGCCCGCCGCCTGGTGCAGAAGGCCGTCGGTTACGACGCCACGTGGGTGGGCGGCGTGCAGACGGTCGACCACGACGAGTTCACGGGCGAACTGCCCGGCCGCCTCCTGCGCGCCGGCCACTGACCCCCTGTCCCGAGGAACTTAAGTTCGGGGGGACATCAGGCGGTGATGGCGCCGGAGCCTCCCACACCTACCCCAGCCCCTCCCGTGCCAGCCCGTCCCGTTCCGCCCCAGCCCGTCCCGTCCCGTCCCGTCCCGCCCCACGCCCACCCCGTCCGTGCGTTCTGTGTCACCACACAGAGCGACACAACTTCTATGCGGTGACACAGACGGGGCGGGCGGCCCCGGAAGCTGCGGGGCCGGGCGGGAGTTCTGGGGCGGGACCCTGCCTCGGCCGCTGGCCCCCTGTCCCGAGGAACTTAAGTTCGGGGGGACGTCAGGCGGTGATGGCGGTGGGGCCGTTGATGAAGCAGAACTCGTTGCCCTCCGGGTCGAGCATCACCTGGAAGCCACCGAGTTCG
>CAZQPJ010000429.1:0-2131 GCA_964595105.1 uncultured Bifidobacterium sp. | reverse complement strand
CCGAACCGAGCAGGAAGCCGGCGTAGTAGGCAGCGGTGAGGCCACCGCTCACCACCGTGGGCAGGCCGGCCAGTTCGGCCCGAACGCCCAGCAGCGTGCTGAAGATGCCGCCCGACAGCATCACCAGTGCGAGACCGGTGAAGAGACCCCAGGTGGCCGAGGCGAGACCCTTCGAATCACTCCGCGGCACCTGAGCGAGAGGGGTCGTCTCCATCCGCCCAGTCAAGCAGGCAGGGCTCGCTGCGCATGCGACACTTTCCGGATGACACATCTCCTCCCCGACGCCGACGTGGTGTCGGCCTACATCGGCGTTCGTTCCCGCATCGTCGAACTGCTGCGCGACCTTCCGGAGGGCGAGGCCACATCGGTGGTACCGGCCTGCCCCGACTGGAACGTGGCCGAACTCGTGTCGCACGTGGCCGGCGTGGTCGACGACATCCTCGCCAACCGGATGGAGGGCGTCACCACCGACCCCTGGACCCAGGCGCAGGTCGACCGGTTGCGCGGCCTCACCCTTTCGCAACTCGCCGACCACTACGCCACTGTTGGCACGCAGTTCGACCCGATCCTGCCGCACATCCCGTCGCCCACGAACTCCCAGTTGGTGATGGATGCCGTCACGCACGAGCACGACCTGCGCGAAGCAGTGGGCAGGCCCGGCGCGCACGACTCGCTGGCGGTGAAGGTGGCGCTCGGGTGGCTGCTCAACATGGCTGACGGTCGCGCCAGCGGGTTGGCGGCACAACTCCGTGCCACGGGCGCCTCCGACTTCGATCTGCTGCGGTCGCTCAGCGGCCGGCGCACTGCGGCCCAGATGGCTGCACTCGGCCTTCCTGCCGACGAAATTCTCGACGCGTTGAAGGGTTCACCGCTGAAGCCGCCCGCCTGAGCGCGCCGGGCACCTACGCGCGGTACATCACCATCGCCTGCGCCGTGTCGAGGTACTCCTCGAGCCGAGCGATGCGTCCATCGACCACCCAGAACCTGATCATCGCCGGAATGCGCAGGGCGCCTCCCTTCGCGTCACCGGTCAGCACGTGCTGCTGCACGAACCCGCCCGGTGACGGGAACCGACGGATCTCGGTGTAGCGCAGATTGGCCGCTCGCCGGTGCAGGTCGACCAACGTGGCGAGGTTCTCGTCGACGGTCTGGTCACGCTGGTCGAAGTTGTGCCAGATGCGAGCGTCGATGGCATAGATGGCGCGCACCGCGTCGGCATCGCCCGCCGTGATGGCGGCCAGCAGCCGATCGGCGATGTCATGCATCGAGGTCTCGTCGAGCAGCGGTTCGTTGGCGTCTGACATGCGCGGACCCTAACGCAGCAACTGTTCGATCACCCGCAGCGCAGCACGCGACGACTCGCGCCGCCACAGCGCCACCGCATCGTCGGCCGGCGACGCATCGAACGCCGCCACCATGGCGGCCACCCGCTCGTGCTGCTGGCGCAGCATGGGCGCCGGGTCGACCCCGCACACCTCGCACAGCACCAGCTTCAGCAGCAGTTCGCTGCGAAGGTCGCGCAGGTGCGGAACCGGCGCCGCCAACCACCGCCGCATTGCAGCGCGACCCGACCGAGTGACAGCCAGCACCGTGCGGGTGCCGCCCGCCAGGCCACGCTCCTCAGCGGTGGCGGCCACGTAGCCGCGCCGCGCGAGTTGCTCGAGCGCCCGATACGTGAGCGCCCTCGACATCGACCACACCCGCCCCACGTCACCGTCGGGCTTCAACCGCGCCGCCACGGCGAACCCGTGCGCGGGGCCCTGGCACAGGATGCCCAGGCACGCCCACTCACCCAGCAGCAGTTCGTCCCTCACGAGTGGCACCGGGCATGGTCGGCCATGACCACGGCAAGGTAGCGCACTGCAGCGACAACGGCATCCGGCGCTCCGGGGTGGCGTCCACACGGCAAGATGGGGTGGTGAGCAGCATCATCATCGAACACGACGGCCCGGTGGCCACCATCACGCTCGACCGCCCCGAGAAGCGCAACGCCCTGGCGCTCGACGTGATGATCGAACTCACCGAGGCCTTCCGCACCGTGGCCACCACCGACGCCACCGGCATCATCCTCGCCGCCAACGGCCCGGTGTTCTCCGCCGGCCACAACTTCGGCGACATGGCGGGCGCCGAC
>CAZQPJ010000428.1:0-2138 GCA_964595105.1 uncultured Bifidobacterium sp. | reverse complement strand
ATGGGGCATCCCATCACCTCGGCCGCCTCGTCGTAGCTGAGTCCCATCACCTGCGTCAGCACGAACGCTTCACGACGCTCGGGTGCCAGCCCGTCGAGCAGGTCATCGACCGAACGGTCATCGAGTTCCACCACGTCGACCACCTGCGCCGCCTGCTCGAGGCGCCCCGCCAACCGGCGGGCCCGCTGACGGCGGCGAACGTCGTCGGCGCACACGCGGCGCGCGATCGACAGCAGCCAGGCCTGCACCGGCACCTCACCGCGGAAGGTGTGCATCGACTTCACCGCCCGCAGGTACGTCTCCTGCACGAGGTCTTCCTCCACGCCGCTGGAACCGAGCGCCGAGCACAGCCGCCACACCGCAGGCTGCGTCGCCCGCACGATGTGCGCGATGGCCACGTTGTCGCCCTCGACAGCGGCGGCAACGTGCCGCTGGAGCGGATCGGTGGCAAACATGGCTTCCATTGTGCGCAGAGAGTCTGCCCTGATCGCCGACATGGGTCGCGGATTGGGTCGCACGGACCAAGCCGTTCAACATTGGAACTACGGTGAGGACGTGAGCGACTGGAGCGGCATGGGGTGTGATCATTGGGCGGCCGCCATCTCCGCTCGGTTCGACGGGGAAGAGCTCGGCGTCGAACCGAGGATGCTCGATGCCCACCTCGCGCGTTGCGCCTCGTGTCGTGCCTTCGAGGCTGCGCTCGGCGGCTCGGCTCACGCCGTCCATCTGGGGGCGGCCGACACGGTGCCGGATCTGTCTCGGCCCATCACCAGGTCGGCTGCGGCGGCCGACCGCGCCGGCACCTCCATCATCACCCGGGTGCTGCTCGGGGGTGTGTCGATGGTGGTGCTCGGTCTGGCACTCCGAGAGTTGTTGCTCGGCTCCGACGACCACTCGCACGCACACTCGGCTCGGCACCTCGGTGCGTTCAGCTTCGCCTACGGCGTCGGGCTGCTCGTGGTGGTACTGCGCCCGGCACGTGCTCGGACCATGCTGCCGGTTGCGGCCGTGCTGGCAGGTGCACTCGCCATCACCGCCGTCATCGACATGGCGAACGGTGCCGTACCCCTGGCGGGCGAAGCCATCCACCTTCCCGAGTTGGCGAGCGTGCTGCTGATCTGGCTGATCGCCGCCCCGGGCCGGCGCCGGGCCCAGCGCGCCGAGCGGAGATCAGACCGGGGCCTCCACGCGGCGTAACGGCTGCACCTGCTCGGGCTGGTGGTCCCACAGGTCGGCCAGCAGGTCGGTGCGCACCGAGGCGTGGCCGGGGTCGTCCCACAGGTTCACTCGCTGCAGCGGGTCGTCGTCGAGGCGGTAGAGCTCGCCCTCCGTCCCGTCGTGGCTGTGTCCGGGCTGGTACGTGGTGCACACCCACCCATCGCGGGTGATGGTGCGCAGATGCACGGCCACGCCGAAGATGTCGCTGTCCCACTCCGTGAGTGACCGCTCGAATCCGCGGGCGTCGGCGTCGGCGTCGCTGACCGGCAGCGGCTTGCCCTCCATCCACTCGGGCACGGGCAGTCCGGCGATGGCGCAGAACGTCGGGGCCAGATCAACGAGGCCGACGGGGCGGTTCACCGTGGATGCCACCGAGCCGGACGACGGAGCCGGCCGCCACACGAGCGGCAGTCGCATCAACGCGTCGACGTGATACGGGCCCTTGAACAGCAGCCCGAAGTCACCCTGGAGCTCACCGTGGTCGGTGGTGAACACCACGTCGACGTCGTCGGTCCAGCCCTTGGCCGCGATGGCGGCCATGACACGCCCGAGCGCCTCGTCGATGAGTTCGCACTCGATGGCGTTCACGGCGTTCACCTCGCGCACCTGATCGGCCGTGAGGGTGGCCGGCACCCAGTTCGCCGGCGCCTCGTAGTTGCTCACCAAGCGGCCGTCGTACCAGGCCCGCCAGTGCCGCGGCTTGGCGTCGAGGATCGCCTCGCGCTCGGCGGCCGTCTCGGGATAGCCCGAAGGCAGCGGCACATCTCGCCAGTCGATGCGGCCGAGTTCACTCTTCGGCGGATCCCACGGGTGGTGCGGGTCGGGGAAGCTCATCCAGCAGAACCAATCGTCGTCGGCGGGCAGGCTGTCGAGCCAGGCGATGGTGCGGTCGGCCACCCAGTCGGTGTGGTACCACTCGC
>CAZQPJ010000427.1:0-2143 GCA_964595105.1 uncultured Bifidobacterium sp. | reverse complement strand
GACGTGAACGGCTATCAGCAGGAGGGGTTCTCGCGGTTCGACCGCAACGTGCACCGCGGCCGTCGGCTCAGTGCCGCCCGCGCCTACCTGCACCCGGTGATGAAGCGGCGCAACCTGAAGGTCATCACCCGGGCTCTCGCCCACAAGGTGCTCTTCGACGGCAACCGCGCCACCGGAGTGCAGTACGAGGTGCGCGGCAAGGTGCGAACCGCCACGGCGCGCGAGGTCATCCTCTGCGGCGGAGCGTTCAACACGCCACAACTGCTGCAGTTGAGTGGCGTCGGTGATCGCTCGGTGCTCGAGCCGCTCGGCATTCCCGTGGTGCACCACAACCCGCACGTGGGCCAGCACATGCAGGACCACCTCGAGGTGTACGTGCAGCACACGTGCTCGCAGCCGGTGTCGTTGCAGCCCAACCTGAAGATGTGGAAGCGGCCGTTCATCGGCCTCGCCTGGCTGTTCCGCAAGGGCCCGGGTGCCAGCAACCACTTCGAGTCGGGCGGGTTCGCACGTTCGAACGACGACGTGCGCTGGCCCAACCTGATGTTTCACTTCCTTCCCATCGCGGTGCGCTACGACGGCTCCGCACCCGCAGGCGGCCACGGCTACCAGGTGCACATCGGGCCGATGTACTCGAACTCCGAAGGTTCGGTCACCATCACCTCCACCGACCCGAAGGTGAAGCCGCAACTGCGGTTCAACTACCTCTCCACCGACCAGGACCGGCGCGAGTGGGTGGAGGCCATCCAGACCGCCCGGAAGATTCTCGGGCAGTCAGCCATGAGCGCCTACAACGGTGGCGAGATCTCACCCGGGCCCGGCGTGGAGACCCCTGAGCAGATCCTCGAGTGGGTGCGCAACGACGGCGAAACCGCGCTGCATCCCTCGTGCACGGCACGCATGGGCACGCCCGACGATGGCGTGGTCGATCCACTGTCGATGAAGGTGTGGGGCACAGAGGGGCTCCGCGTGTGCGACGCGTCGGCGATGCGCTACGTCACCAACGGCAACATCTATGCGCCGGTGATGATGATGGCCGAGAAGGCCGCCGACCTCATTCTCGGCAACACTCCCCTGCCGCCCGAGCACACGCCCTACTTCCGGGCGCACTGACCGCTCAGTCGCGGTAGGCGGGCTCCTCCTCGTCGAGGATGCCCATGATGGCCTGCAGGTGCAGGTCGGCTTGCTCCGGGTACGCCAGCCATTGGCTGCACGTGAGTTCGGCGATGTCGTCGGGAATGAGCATCAATGGCCGACCGGTGCTGAGCGCGTACACGTGCAACTGGGCGACCCGCTCGAGGTAGTAGAGCTCGTCGAACGCCTCGGCCACCGTGGAGCCCACCACCATCACGCCATGGCTGCCGAGGAACACGGTACTGATGCCGTTCTCGAGCATCTTTGCGAGGCGCGGCCCCTCGCTGTCGTCGAGGAACATGCCGCCGAACTGCCGGTCGTAGGCCACCCGGCGGAAGAAGCGGCACGAACTCTGGTCGAGCATCATCAGCTCGAAGTCCTGCAGGCATGCCAGCGACGTGGCGTACGGCATGTGGGTGTGCAGGATCACGCGAGCGTGCGGCACCAGCCGGTGCAGGTGGGCATGCAGGTACCACGCGGTGGGATCGGCGTCGGGATGCACGCCGTGGCCCGCCTGGGTGGCGTCGAGTTGGAGCAGCGACGAGGCGGTGATGCGCGAGAAGTGCGCCCCTCGAGGGTTCAGCAGGAACTCGGTGTCGCTGCCGGGCAGCAGGGCGCTGAAATGGTTGGCGACACCCTCGTTCAGCCCCAGCCGCGCGGTCCAGCGGAACGCAGCGGCGAGTTGGCGGCGCTGCTCGTCGGCGTTCACTCGAGTTCCGCCGGGAAGCCGGGCGCCCGCAGGTCGGTGTCGAGCGCGTCCTCGAGCAGCTTCACCACCTGGCTCGACCACGCCGAGCCGCCGTACTGCGACCGAGCGCGGATGAAGGTCTGCATGGTCTGGCCGGCGAGGTCGAGCGGCACACCGAAGCGCTTGCCGAATTCCATCGCGAAGCCGAGGTCCTTCACGGCCAGGTCCATCGTGAAGTTGATGTTGTACGAGCCGTTGAGGATGACTTGGCTCTCGGTCGCGTGCACGAAACTGTTGCCCGAGCTGTTCAGGATGGCGTGG
>CAZQPJ010000426.1:0-2155 GCA_964595105.1 uncultured Bifidobacterium sp. | reverse complement strand
CCTCGAAGATGTCGAAAATCTTCGCGTCGCGGTGCCAGCGCTCCACCGGGTACTCGCGGGTGTAGCCGTAGCCGCCGAGGATCTGGATGGCATCCTCGGTCACGCGCACGGCCACCTCACTGGCCTTGTACTTGCTCATCGAGCCTTCGCCGTTCTTGAAGCCACCGTTGCGGGCCAACCATGCGGCACGCCAGATGAGCAGACGTGAGGCATCGATCTCCACCGCCATGTTGGCCAGCTTGAACGCAATGGCCTGGTGCTGGATGATCGGCTTGCCGAAGGTCTTGCGCTCCTTCGCGTACCCCAGTGCGTACTCGTACGCGGCACGGGCGATGCCCAGCGCCTGCGCGCCCACCGTGGGGCGGGTGGCCTCGAAGGTGGCCATCGCCGGCTGCTTCTCGCCGCTGTGACCCATCTCGCGGGCTCGGGCGAGCTTGGCGTCGAGCTTCTCCTTGCCACCCAGCAAACAGCGGCCGGGAACACGCACATCGTCGAGCACGACCTCGGCGGTGTGCGAGGCCTTGATGCCGTGCTTCTTGTACTTCTGGCCCTGGCTCAGGCCCTTCGTGCCGGGAGGAACCACGAAGGAGGCCTGGCCACGACCCTTCAACTCGGGTTCGACGGCGGCCACCACCACATGCACGTCGGCGATACCACCATTGGTGATCCACGCCTTTGTGCCGTTCAGCACCCACTCGTCGTTCGCCTCGTCGTACACCGCACGCGTGCGCAGGCTGCTGACGTCGGAGCCTGCGTCGGGCTCGCTCACGCAGAACGCACCGAGCTGCACCTTCTGCGCGTCGCCGTAGCACTGCGGCACCCATTCCATCACCTGTTCCGGTGTGCCATTGCCGCTGATGCCGGCGGCTGCGAGGGCCGAACCCATGATGGCCATGCCGATGCCGGCATCACCCCAGAACAGTTCCTCCACCACGACCGGCAGCGTCAAGGCTGTCGGGTCGCTGAAGGTGTTCATCAGGAACTCCCAGCCGTAGAGGCCAATCTCGGCGGCCTGCTGCACGATCGGGAACGGGAACTCCTCACGCTCGTCCCATTCCTCGCCAGCGGGACGAATGACGTTCGCCGCGAAATCGTGGACCCAACTCTGGATTTGGAGCTGGTCGTCGTTGAGCGAGAAATCGGCCATGGAGCACCTCGTCGACTGTTGCCGTACGGCAAGTTACTGGTGGGTAACCCTAGCGGTACGATGCGGCACGACGCCACTCCGACACATGCGACAATCACGGAGTTCGACGAGGGGGAGACCTATGAGACGCGCCATCACCGCAGTGCTCGCCGTGTCGCTCGCGCTGGCCGGGTGCAGCGATGCCGACTCGACGCCGTCCACCACCACGGTGCCCAGCACCGACCCCGGACTCACCCTGCCCGACGCCCCGGTCACCGTCCCGGCTGCCGATGCCGACACCCTGGCGGCAGTGCAGGCCGCGCTCGACGCCGCCCCCGAGGGATGCGATCCCCTCGACGCCACTCGCTGTCTGCTGCCCTTCCCGAGCAATCACTTCACGGTGTCGGACCCCACGGCCACCACACTCCGCCGGATCAACTTCCCGGCCGAGGGCATGCCGGCCAATGCCCGTGGGGTGCACATCGACCCCACGGAGTGGAATCGCAACGACGGGTTCAGCCCCAACACGCCGATCCTCCTGCATCTTCCCGACCTCGATCCAACCGCATCGCACCTGCCACCGTGGACCGACATCGGCGCGTCGCTGGCCGACGACTCCACGGTGGTGCTCATCGACGTCGACACCCTCCAGCGGGTACCGCTGTGGGCGGAACTCGATGCGCACGCGACGAAGGATGCGGACCGTCTGCTCACCATCCGACCGGCGGTGGCGCTCACCGAGGGCCACACCTATGTGGTTGCCGTGCGGGGCATGGTCGATCGTTCGGGCGCTGCCATCGAACCGTCACCGGTCTTCCGGGTGTACCGAGAGGGCCTCACCACCGACATCGAGGCGATCGAGAGCCGACGCTCCGCGATGGAGGCCGACTTCGCCGTGCTCGCCGACGCCGGCATCGAACCCCACGAGGGGCAACTGGCGTGGGACTTCACGGTGGCGAGCGAGCGCAACATCAGCGAACGCATGCTCCACATCCGCGACACCGCGCTCTCCCAGCTCGGCGATCAGGC
>CAZQPJ010000425.1:0-2160 GCA_964595105.1 uncultured Bifidobacterium sp. | reverse complement strand
CGCGGCCTCGACCTCCTCGGCGAAGATCTTCTCGCCGCCGGAGTTGATGGTCACCGAATCGCGTCCGTGGAGCTCGATGATGCCGTCGGCACGCAGTCGGGCGCGGTCGCCCGGCACGGCGTACCGCTGGCCGGCCACCACCGGGTAGGTGCGTGCGGTCTTGGCAGCGTCGCCCAGATAGCCGAGGGCGAGCCGGCCGCTCTTGGCGAGCCAGCCGATCTCGGGGTCGCCGGGCTCGAGCACGCGGTCGAGGTCGGCGCCGAGCACGTGATTGCCGGGGCTGATGGGGAACGTGCCGGTGCTGGCGCCGCCTCCCACCGACACGTGCGACAACTGTCCTCCGGCCTCCGACGAGCCGAGGCCGTCGACGATCATCAGTGTGGGCAGGTGGGCCAGGAACTCGTCTTTCAGGTTGGCGCTCAGTGGTGCCCCGCCCGACAACAGCACGGTGAGGCTCGAGAGGTCGTACTCGGTCCGATCGAGTTCGTCGAGCAGCGGCCTGCCGAAGGCGTCGCCGACGATGAGGAGGAAGTTGAGCCGCTCCCGCTCGACGAGGCTCCACACATCGTGCGGGTCGAGGCGGTCGGGCACGCTCTGCACGAACACGCAGCCGCCGCTGTTCCAGGTGCGGAAGCTCATCCAGTGACCGGCACCGTGCATGAACGGCGGCGCCAGCAGTGCCTGCAGACCACCGGTGGCCTCGGCCACGATGCCGTCCAACGTGTCGGCGCGGCTGCCGCCGAAGCATTCGACATTGGCGTCGCCGTTGCGCCAGAGCACGCCCTTCGGCATGCCGGTGGTGCCGCCTGTGTAGAGGATGTAGAGGTCGTCGGGGCTCCACTCGACGGCGGGACGGTCGGCCGATGCCGCGGCGAGCGCGTCGTCGTACCAGATGGCACCCGGCAGCAGTGCGTTCCCCGACTCATCGGGAACCTGGAGGATCACCCTCACCTTCGGCAGGTCGGGCAGCACCTCGGCGAGCGTGGGTGCGAACTGGCTGTGAACCACCACTGCCTCGGCCGCCGAGTCGGTGAGGAGGTAACGCAGTTCCTCGGCGACGTAGCGATAGTTGACGTTGAACGGCGCCACGCGTGCCTTGAACGAGCCCAGCATGCACTCGAGGTATTCGTTGCCGTTGTGGAGGTAGATGGCGAGGTGGCTCTGGCCGCTCTCGTGTCCTTCGAGGTCACGGCGTTCGACCCGGCAGCCCAGACCAGCGCCCAGAAGGTGGTTGGCCAGACGACGGGTGCGGTCGGTGACCTGCTGCCAGGTGAGACGCCGATCGCGGAACACCAGACACACGTCGTTGGGTCGCGTAGCCGCGATGGCCTCGTGCACTTCTGCGACGGAGAACTGAGCCGACATGCCCGAAAACTAGCCATCTGCGGTGGGTCGACCACCATCCGACGCGGGTGACAGCGGGCCGTTACAGTCGCCCGCATGACTGCTGCCACCGATACCCGCGACCTGTCGAGGAACGTCTTCGGGGTGTTCATGCCCCAGGGTTGGAAGATGGAACTCTCGTCCATCGACGGAGCCGAGGCGAAGTGGCAGAAGGCGGTCGACATCGCCGTGCGCGCCGAGGAACTCGGGTACGACTCGATCTGGGTGTACGACCACTTCCACAACGTGCCGGCACCGGCGCACGAGGCCGTGTTCGAGTGCTGGACAACCATGGCCGCCATCAGCCAGCGCACCTCCCGGGTGCGGCTGGGCCAGATGGTGGGCTGCAACAGTTATCGCGAGCCGTCGGTGCTCGCCAAGATCACCAGCACCATCGACGTCATCAGCGGTGGGCGCCTCGACTGGGGCATCGGCGCCGGCTGGTACGAGCACGAGTACAAGGGCTACGGGTTCGAGTTCCCGGCGCCGAAGGACCGCATCGGCATGCTGCGCGAGGCAGTGGAGATCGTGCGCAGCATGTGGACCCAGCCCGACACCTCGTTCGATGGCCGCTACTACTCGATGAAGGGCGCCCAGTGCGACCCGAAGCCGCTGCAGAGCCCGCATCCGCCCATCTGGATCGGCGGCGGCGGCGAGCAGTTGACCCTGCGTGTGGTCGCTCGCTTCGCCGACTGCAGCAACTTCGGCGGCAAGCCGGAGGAATGGGCGCGCAAGCGCGAGATCCTGAAGGGGCACTGTGCCGCCGTGGGGCGTGAC
>CAZQPJ010000424.1:0-2169 GCA_964595105.1 uncultured Bifidobacterium sp. | reverse complement strand
GCACCGAGGGCGCTGCCTTCAAGCAGACGATGAAGCAACTCGAGCACGAGCGCGGTGGCATCGACCGCCTGGTGTCGAACTACGCGCTCTACCGCATCGCCCTCGAGCACGCCGACACCAGCAATCCCATCGTGCGGCAGGAGATTGCCGACATCGAGATGAAGTACCGCATCGGTCGCATCCTGGTGGTGCGCGAGGTGCTGCGACAGGCGCCCGAGGGTTTCAGCGCTGCCACGAAATGCTTCTGCACCGAACACGAGACCCGCGTCAGTGATTTCGTGGCACGCACGCTCGGCCCGCAGGCAACCCTGTGGGACGACGTGAGCCGCGGCCTCGTGTACGCCCCGGGCTACACCATCATGGGTGGCACGTCGAACGTGATGCGCAACATCCTGGGCGAGCGGGTGCTGGGCCTCGCGCGCTGACGCGCCGACTACCGTCGGGCGGATGGCAGACCTGCTCGATCTCTCGGCGCGCATCATCGACAGCGGTCTCACCGACCAGCCGGTGAACCGCGTCACCAACGAACTCAGCGAGGTGGCCGACGGCATCGCCATGGTCGAGAGCTTCAGCCACTGCGTGGCGCTGCGAACCGACGAGGGGTTGGTGTGCTTCGACGCCTCGGGCGTGCTCACCGGCCAGGCGGTGCGCGAGTCGCTTCGTGGCTGGACGTCCGAGCGAGTGAGCCACCTCGTCTACACCCACGGACACGCCGACCACGTGGGCGGAAGCACCTTCTTCCGCGACGACCAACCCGTGGTGGTGGGTCATCAGAACATCGCCGCACGCCTCGACCGCTACGACTACACGAACAACTGGAACCTCATCATCAACAACCGCCAGTTCGGCGGCGTGGCCGGCGAGATGAACCTCACCGTGGGAGATCAGGGAACGGGCATCGACGTGGCGCCCAACCCGAACGCACGGCGGTTCCTGCCTGCCTCCACCATCCGCCCGCACCAGACCTTCACCGACTCGCACGAGGTGACGGTCGGCGGCGAGCGCATCAGCCTGCACCACGCCCGAGGAGAGACCGATGATCACCTCTGGGCATGGCTGCCGGAGCGCCGGGCCGTGATGACGGGCGACTTCCTCATCTGGAACTTCCCGAACGCCGGCAACCCGCAGAAGGTGCAGCGCTACCCCATCGAGTGGGCGGCCGCCCTTCGCCGCATGATCGCCGTCGAACCCGAGCTGCTGTTGCCCGCCCACGGTCTGCCCATCGCCGGCCGTGATCGCATTCGCCGGGTGCTCGATGATGTGGCCACCGCGCTGGAGGATCTGGTGCGAGACGTGGTGGCGATGATGAACACCGGGGCCACCCTCGACGCCATCATCCACACGGTGAAGGTGCCCGCCGACACGCTGGCCAAGCCGTACCTGAGGCCTCTGTACGACGAACCCGAGTTCGTCATCCGTGGCATCTGGCGGCAGTTCGGCGGCTGGTGGGACGGTGCAGCCTCCAGGTTGAAGCCGGCGCCGGACGGCCGGTTGGGGGCCGAGCTCGCCGCATTGGCCGGAGGTGCCGATGTGCTGCTGCGCCGAGCCGAGGTGCTGGTGGCCGAGGGCGACCTGCGGCTCGCCTGCCACCTCGCCGACCTCGCCGGTTGGGCGGCACCCGACGACCCCGAGGTGCATGCGGCGCGGGCCGCCATCTTCCTCGCTCGCCGCAAGGCCGAGCCGAGCCTGATGGCCAAGGGCATCTTCGCCGCAGCCGCCCGCGAGAGCCAGTTGGTGGTGGAACGCCACCAGGCCGAAGAGCCGCCTCGATGACAGTCGTGGCCGCCCTGAAGGAGCACCGGCTGGTGCGGCCGAGCGTTGCAGTTGCGAAGCGATTCTTCGCCGTGTCGGGGCTCGACCTCGGCAGCTTCATCGCCCTCGAACTCTTCACCACGGTGCTGCCGATACTGCTCATCGGCTACGGACGGGTGAACAACTTCTCTCACGACGTGAGCATCGGCCAGCTCTTCGTCGACATGGTGGGCGCCAGCGGACGGGACGTGGCGCGCATCCACCGCGAGTTCGGCAAGGCCTCGGGCATCGAACACGTGTGGACCGTGTTCGGACTCGCCGGATTCCTCGTGTGGGGCATTCCGATGTCGCTCACCGTGTGCCGCATGTACGCCGCGGCGTGGCAGAGGCCGCAGTACTCCACGCTGCAACGACTGT
>CAZQPJ010000423.1:0-2170 GCA_964595105.1 uncultured Bifidobacterium sp. | reverse complement strand
AGCGTCATTACGAAGTGGCCCGTGGTGTGCAGGAGATCCTGCAGCGCTACAAGGAACTGCAGGACATCATCGCCATTCTCGGTCTCGACGAACTGTCCGACGAAGACCGTCTCACGGTGGCCCGTGCCCGCAAGATCCAGCGCTTCCTGTCGCAGCCGTTCTACGTGGCCGAGGTGTTCACCGGCGTGTCGGGTGAGACCGTGCCGGTGGCCGAGACCGTCGAGAGCTTCGACGCCATCCTGCGTGGTGAGCTCGACGACGTGCCGGAGCAGGCGTTCCTGAACGTCGGTGGTGTGGAGCAGGTGCTGGCCAAGGCGAAGGCGCTGCAGGAAGGCGCTGCCTGATCATGGCGTCCATGACGGTCGAGCTGGTGTCGCCCGAGAAGGTCCTCTTCTCGGGCGAGGCCACGCAGGTCATCACGCGCACGCTCGGCGGCGGCGAAATCGCCTTCCTGCCGGGTCATGCGCCGTTCCTGGCCGCGCTCACCGAGAACCACACCCGCATCACGCTGGCCGATGGCTCGGTGCTCGACGTGGCCGTGCACGGCGGTTTCGTGCAGGTGAGCGGCAACACGGTGAGCATCCTCTCCGACATCGCCGAACTCGGTGGTCAGATCGACCGTGCTCGCGCCAGTGCGGCGAAGGAGCGCGCCGAGGAGACGCTGCGCAAGGAGCACGACGCCGAGGCAGTCGCCGCGCTCAGCCGTGCCCATGCCCGCCTGTCCGCCTCGGGTGGCCTCACCGGCACCTCGCAGGGCGCGCACTGAGCCGCTGGCCGTTCCGTTCGGCCCTCGTCACCGGGGCGTCGAGCGGTATCGGGGCGCGTCTGGCTGAACTACTGGCCGACACCGGCATTCCGGTCACGGTGGTGGCCCGCCGCGACGACCGTCTGCAGGAACTCGCCCGCCGGTACTCCAACGTCGAGGCGTTGGCCGCCGACCTCGGCGACCCCGACGACCTCGCCCGCGTCGAGGCGCGCGTGGCCGACAGCGATCGACCCATCGACCTGGTGGTGAACAACGCCGGGTTCGGCACCTCCGGTCGGTTCCACGTTGCCGACGTCGACCGGCTCACCGCCGAGGTCGACCTCAACGTGACGGCGCTCACGCGCCTGAGCCACGCCGCGATGACCGCCATGGTGCCCGCGGGGCGCGGCTATCTGCTGAACGTGAGCAGCATGGTGAGCTTCCAGCCGGCACCGCTGTTGGCTGTGTACGCCGCCACCAAGGCCTACGTCACCAGCCTCAGCGAGAGCCTGCACGAAGAGGGTCGGGCTGCCGGCGTTCGCGTGACGGCGCTGTGCCCCGGGCTCACGAAGACCGAGTTCCAGAGCATCAGCAGCAGCGAGTCGTACGCCACGCAGTACCCGAAGTTCATGTGGACATCGGTCGACCTCGTGGCCCGCACGGGGCTCGACGCCGTGGCCAAGGGACGGGCGCTGGCCATTCCCGGCGGCCAGTACAAGGCGCTGGGTGCCGTGGTGGGTGCGCTGCCGCGGCGGGCGTTGCGCCGGGCCAGCAGCCTCGTGCAGCGCGACTGAATCGATTCGTCAGACGTCAGACGTCAGGCGTCAGGCGCCCGGCGTCAGTAATCGACCGCGGCGAACGAGCTGAGTTTGTCGATGCGGTGACGGGCGTCGATCATGCGCACGGTGCCGCTCTTCGAGCGCATCACCAGGCTCTGTGTGCGTGCGCCACCATGCTCGTAGCGCACGCCACGAAGCAGTTCGCCGTCGGTGACGCCGGTGGCGGCGAAGAAGCAGTTGTCGCCGGTGATGAGGTCGTTGGTGGTGAGCACACGGCCGAGGTCGTAACCCAGCTCGATGGCTGCCTGACGCTCTGCATCGTTGCGTGGGGCCAGCAGACCCTGGATCTCTCCCCCCATGCACTTCAGTGCCGCTGCCGCCGTGACGCCCTCGGGCGTTCCGCCGGTGCCCAGCAACACATCGACACCGGCATCTGGCCATGCCGTGGCGATGGCGCCGAAGATGTCGCCGTCGGAGATGAGCTTCACACGTGCACCGGTGGAGCGGACCTCGGCGATGAGCTCGTCGTGCCGCGGACGGTCGAGGATGACCACCGTGAGGTCGCGCACGCTCTCGCCCTGGGCCTTCGCCACCCAGCGCAGGTTCTGGGTGGCGGTGGCGGTGATGTCGATGGAACCGGCGGCCT
>CAZQPJ010000422.1:0-2172 GCA_964595105.1 uncultured Bifidobacterium sp. | reverse complement strand
CGCTGGCCATCCAGAAGGGCACCGAGGAGGCGAAGAAGAACCTCTTCGACGTGCCGCTCGCCGGTAGCACCATCACCCATCCCATCATCGGCATCAACTCGGCCGGCCGCGTGCTCATGAAGCCCGCCGCCCCCGGTACCGGCGTCATCGCCGGCGGCGCCGCCCGCATCATCCTGGAAGAGGCCGGAATCCACGACGTGCTCTGCAAGTCGCTCGGTTCGGCCAACGCCATCAACGTGGCCCGCGCCACCATCAACGGCCTCAAGTCGCTGCAGCGGCCCGACGAGGTTGCGGCCCGTCGTGGTCTCAACGCCGACGAGTTCGTCCCGAAGGGTGTGCTGAAGGCCTACGAGGCCCGCAAGAAGCAGATCGCAGCAGGGGAGACCCACTGATGAGCGAGAAGACCCTCACCGTCCGGCAGGTCCGTTCTGCCATCGGCAACAAGCCCAAGAACCGCGGCACGCTGCGCGCCCTGGGCCTGCGCAAGATCGGCGACACGAACGTGCTGCCCGATCGTCCAGAAATCCGCGGGATGCTCGCCCGCATTCCTCACCTCGTCGAGGTGACCGAGAGCTCGGAGTCCTGACATGCGTGTCGACGAACTTTCACCCGCACCCGGGTCGAACAAGGCCAAGAAGCGCGTCGGTCGTGGTATCGGTGGCAAGGGCGGCAAGACCGCCGGCGCCGGCACCAAGGGTCAGCACTCGCGTGGTCGTGGCAAGGTGGCCCGCGGTTTCGAAGGTGGCCAGATGCCCCTCAAGCAGCGCGTGCCGAAGCTGAAGGGTTTCAACAACCCGTTCCGCGTCGAGTACAGCCCGGTGAACCTCGACCAGATCGCTGCCATCGGCGAGTCGAACGTCGACCCCGACGTCCTCATCGCCAAGGGCTACGTCCGCAAGGACACGTTCGTGAAGGTGCTCGCCCGGGGCGAGATCACCTCGGCCGTGCACGTCACTGCGCACGCCGTGTCGAAGGCCGCCGACGCGGCCATCACCGCTGCAGGGGGTAGCGTCACGCTGTTGCCGCTGCCGTTCAAGCAGGGTCGCCCGCCGGTGCAGGGCAACCAGTTCACCAACCGCTGATCCACCACCTCACGCCTCGCTGGGAGCCAGCCTGTGTTCTCGAACCTGAAGAACGTCTTCCGGGTGCCCGACCTTCGGAACAAGATCCTGTTCCTCATGGGCATGGTGCTGCTCTATCGACTGGGCAACGCCATCCGGGTGCCGGGCATCGACCGCGATGCGGTGGTGCAGTTCAAGAAGGGTGTCGAGTCGCAGGGCGCGCTCGGCTTCCTCGACCTGTTCTCCGGCGGCGCCTTCGGCAGCTTCAGCATCTTCGCCCTCGGCATCATGCCGTACATCACCGCCAGCATCATCATGCAGGTGCTCGGTGTGGTGATTCCGAAGCTCGAGAAGCTGCAGCAGGAAGGTGCGGTCGGTCAGCGCAAGATCACGCAGTACACGCGGTACCTGGCCATCGGCATCGCCACCCTGCAGGCCACCGCGCTCACCTTCATCTTCGGTAACGGCAACGGCAACGCCTTCTTCGGAGCCGCGCAGCGTCTGCCGCAGAACATCAAGTTGCTCACCGACGGAATGTGGCCGCGCGGGTACCTCGTCATCATCACGCTCGTCGGCGGTACTGCGGCGCTGATGTGGATCGGCGAGAACATCAGCCAGCGCGGTATCGGCAATGGCATGAGCATGGTGATCTTCGCCTCGGTGGTCAGTCACCTCCCGTTCGGCTACTACTCCATCTTCCAGGAGAAGGGCTGGGTGCCCTTCGTGATGCTGATGGCGGTCAGCGTGGGCATCGTCATCGCGGTGGTCCGTGTCGAACTGGCGCAACGACGAATTCCCGTGCAGTTCGCCAAGCGGGTGGTCGGCCGGCGCATGTTCGGCGGCCAGAGCACCTACATCCCGCTGAAGGTGAACCAGAGCGGCGTCGTGCCGATCATCTTCGCGAGCTCCATCCTGCTGCTGCCGGTGCTGTTGTCGAACCTGCTGGGTGCGAGCAACGGCACGGGCTGGCGGGCCAGCGTGCAGAAGTGGGTCGACACCCACCTGGTGAACAGCCAGAACTGGGTCTACATCGTGCTGTTCTCGGTGATGATCGTGGCGTTCGCCTACTTCTACAACTCGATCGCCTTCGACCCGATCCGTCAGGCCGACC
>CAZQPJ010000421.1:0-2187 GCA_964595105.1 uncultured Bifidobacterium sp. | reverse complement strand
CTCCACCACCGTGAACTCGCTGTCGGCACCGGCATGCACCACCAGACGCGGGAACACTGCTGCGCCATCGCCACTGACGTGATGCGTTACCACGATCGGCTCGGCAAGCACGCGACCGGCCGCAACGTGCACCTCGATGGTCTGAGCATGCGCCGCACTGAGTTCGTCGAAGACATCGTGCACCGGCATCTCGGCCACGAGCGCTGCGGTGAGTGCAGGGTCGACCGTCAACGACTCGGCACCGGTGACCGTGGTACGCAACGGTGCGGGCGAGTAGGCGGCCGGGTCGAGTTCGGCGATACGGCTGTACCGCCACACCTCGCTCTCGGTGCTGGGGAGCGCCACCGAACTGAGACCGGCGGCGTCGAGAAGGGACGCTGACACGGCCGAAATTCTACTATCGGGATAGTGGTAATCACCCAGCCGTGTTCAGCGTTGTTCTGCTGCGCTCAGCCGTTGCGGCGGCGGCGGAACAGTCGGCGCCACCCGGCTCCCTGCCGGTCGGCAGCCGCACGCTCGGCCTCCACGTCGGCCAGCACCTGCGCACCCACCGAGTTGAGGAAGTCCTCCGCCTCGTCGAGCAGGGCGGCTGCCGACCCATCGTCGAGACCCGGCGGTTCCTCGGGTGTGGCAGGGCTCACCAACGAACCGTAGGTCCACCCTGCGTCGAGGCGCGGCTCGAACTTCGGGCAGTCGGCCGGGCAACGCCAGGGCGCGTCGGGAGCGAGGTCGAGGTTGCACTTCCGCACCGTGTCGCCGTTGGGGTACGAGCGGCTCTCGAAGTGGCGGCAGTCCGTTCGCATGGGCACCCCACCATTGTGCCGCCCCGATGTCAGGGTTTCACGGCACGGAAGTGGCCCGCACCGAGTTCGCCACCGCTCGTCACCACGCACAGGGCACGCCACACCTCGAGTTCGTGGTCGAGGAAGTCACGACCCACCGAAGCCTCAAGTCGCGGACGCAACGGGCCGTCGAGTTCGTCGAGTTCCGCCTGTGTCTTCGCCGCCAGCCAGGCCGTGCGGTCCGTGTATCGAATCTGCTCGAAACCTGCCGCCCGCAGCGCCGCGAAGTAGACGTCGGGGGATGCAAGACCGAACCCGAGCCCTTCGAGGTCCTCGTACCGCTGCAGAGCGGTCGACTTCGGCAGGTCGTCGCCCTTCATCCAGTCGCTGCAGGCGAACACCCCACCCGAGGCGAGCACACGGGCCACCTCACTCGCGATGGCGTGCTTGTCGGCGATGTGCACGATGGAGTCCTTGCTGAACACCAGGTCGAACGAGCCGTCGCCGAACGGCAGTGGCCCCGGCTCCACGGTGACGAACCTCACCCGGTGGTGCACACCACGGGCGACGGCGTCGGCGTTGGCCTTCTCGACCACACCGGCCTCCACGTCGACGCCCACCACGGAGGCCGGAGCGAAGCGCTGGTCGATGAAGAACGCACATCCACCGGTGCCGCACCCGATGTCGAGCACCCGCCGGCCCGCCAGGTCGAGACCGTCGAGCACCAATGCAGTCTCGGCGTCTCCACCGGGCGACAGGTATCCGTCACCCCACAGTGCCTCGAGCAGCAGCACCAGTCGCTGGTCGTACTCCTGTGTCTGTTCGGGTTGGCTGTCCACCGCCGGATTGTGCCACGCCCACCGGGCGCACCGGGAGGGTCAGCCGACCGAGCCTTCCATCTGCAGCTCGATGAGGCGGCTCCACTCGACCGCGTACTCCATCGGCAGCGTGCGGGTGATGGGTTCGATGAACCCGTTCACCACCATGCCCATCGCCTGCTCCTGCGAGAGGCCGCGGCTCATGAGGTAGAAGAGTTGCTCGTCGGCGATCTTCGACACGGTGGCCTCGTGGCCGATCTGCGCATCGCGCTCGCCCACTTCCATGTACGGCAGGGTGCGGCTCTCGCTCTGCTCGTCGAGGATGAGCGCGTCGCACTGCACGTGGCTCTTGCAACCATGTGCACCCTCGTCGACTCGCACCAACCCGCGGTAGGTGGTGATGCCACCGTCCTTGCTGATGCTCTTCGACACGATCTTCGAGGTGGTCTCGGGTGCGGCGTGCACCATCTTGGCGCCGGCGTCCTGATGCTGGCCGGGGCCGGCATACGCGACGCTCAGCACCTCGCCGGTTGCCTTCGGTCCGACGAGATAGACGCTGGGGTACTTCATCGTGAGCTTCGAGCCGA
>CAZQPJ010000420.1:0-2190 GCA_964595105.1 uncultured Bifidobacterium sp. | reverse complement strand
ATGGCGATGACACTGCGCGAGCCCATCGGCGTGGTGGCGGGCGTGATCCCGTGGAACAACCAACTGTTCCTCTCCGCGGTGAAGGTGGCGCCAGCCCTCGCGTGCGGCAACGCCGTGGTGCTGAAGGCCAGTGAGTTCGCCCCGGCAGCGCTGCTGGAGCTCGGCACCATCGCCGAGGAGGCCGGCCTGCCGCCGGGCGTGCTCAACATCGTCACCGGCGAGGGCGACCCGTGCGGTTCCACACTCGCCCGCCACCCATTGGTGGCGCGTATTGCGTTCACGGGAGGCCACGAGACCGCCCGCCACATCGTGCGCCACGCCGCCGAGAACCTCGCTGTCGTCACCCTCGAACTGGGCGGCAAGTCGCCGATCGTGGTGTTCGACGACGCCGACCTCGACAACGCCGTGAACGGCATCATCGCCGCCAACTTCGGCGCCGCCGGCCAGAGTTGCGTGGCCGGCACCCGCGTGTACCTGCACCGCTCGGTGCGCGACGAGGTGCTCGAACGCGTGGCGGCCCGCGCCGCCACCATCGTGGTGGGCGACCCCACCGATCAGACCACCGAGGTCGGTCCGCTGGCGACGCCGGGACAACTGCAGCGGATCGAGGCCGCCGTCGGCGCCTCGATCAACGAGGGTGCCTCGCTTCGCGTCGGTGGCGGCCGTCCGGCGCTCGCACCCGAGTTCCGCGACGGCTGGTGGTACGCACCCACCGTGCTCGAGTGCCCGACGGCCGACATCACCGCGGCCCGGCAGGAACTGTTCGGACCCGTGCTGAGCGCCTTCGTGTTCGACACCGAGGACGACGTGATCCGCGCCGCCAACGACAGCCCGTTCCACTACGCCACCGGCGTGTTCACGCGCGACGTCGGCAGGGCGATGCGCGTCACCCGCCGCATCCGCGCCGGGGTGGCCTACGTGAACACGTACCGGGTCATCTCGCCGATGGTGCCCTTCGGCGGCGACGGCCTGACGGGCTTCGGCCGCGAGAGCGGCATCGAGTCGATGCTCGACTACTCGCGCCCGAAGACCGTGTGGATCAACACCTCGCCCAACAGCGCGCCCGACCCGTTCACGATGCGCTGACTCTTCCCAGTCGCCTCACCAGACGTTGAGCGGCTCGCCCAGCACCGATCGGTCGACCTCGATGCCGAGGCCCGGGCCGGTGGGAGCGCTGCCGAACCCGTTCACGCTGCGCGGCTGGTAACCGGCGACGTGCTCGTTGGTCCAGTCGTTCATGAACGACACGGTGAGCAACGCCTCGGGCTTGGTCGACGCGGCCATCGCCGCCGAGGTCGCCGACACCACGTCGCCACCCCACGTGTCCTCGATGGTGACCTGAAGACCCAGTTCGTGCGCCAGGTCACGCATCAGCTTCGCCTTCGTGAGCCCTCCCACCTTCGACACCTTCAGGTTGAACGCACCGGCACCACCGTCGTGCACTGCGCGCAACAGGGTGGGCACGTCGTGAACGATCTCGTCGTAGACCATCGGCAGTGTCGTGTGCTTGCGCACCTCGATGCACTCCTCCATGGTCGGGCACGGCTGCTCGAAGTAGAGGCGCGGCAGATCGTTCATCAGCCGTGCCGCCGTGATGGCGTCGTTCAAGCGCCACCCACAGTTGGCATCAGCCACGACGATGTCGTCGTCGCCGGTGGCTTCGATCACCTGCCGGGCGCGACGACCGTCGACGTTCGGATCACCACCGATCTTCAACTGGAAGCGGTGGATGCCCTCGGCCCTGCGAGCCAACACGTAGTCGGTCATCTCCTCGGGCGAACCCAGCGGCACGGCCATGTAGAGCGGGAAGCGCTCCTGACGGCGACCACCGAGCAGCGTGGCTGCGCTGAGGCCGGTGGCCTTGCCGAGCACGTCCCAGCACGCCACGTCGACCGGACTCTTGGCGTACTCGTGGCCCATCAGCGCGCGGTCCATCGCCTCGTTCACCGCACCGAGATCGGTGGGGTCGAGCCCCACCACGGCAGGCGCGAGCACCGCAAGTGCTGCCCGGGCACCTCCGGCATGCGACGCGAGGTAGGTGGTGCCGAGCGGGCACACCTCACCCCACCCGTCGATGCCCTCGTCGGTCACCACTCGGACGTAGGTGGTGGGCAACGAGTCGATCACCCGACCGCCCGACATCACGTACTGGCCATGGACATAGGTGAGATCGAGGCCGTACACCTCGAC
>CAZQPJ010000419.1:0-2197 GCA_964595105.1 uncultured Bifidobacterium sp. | reverse complement strand
GCCGGCGTCGTGGTGGGTGACGGCAGCGACATCGGCGGCGGCGCCAGCATCATGGGCACGTTGTCGGGCGGCGGCACCGAGCAGGTCACCATCGGCGAGCGTTGCCTGCTGGGCGCCGAGGCCGGCATCGGCATCAGCCTCGGCGACGAGTGCGTGGTGGAGGCCGGTCTCTATGTCACCGCTGGCACGCTGGTGGCGGTGCACGGGCCCGAGGGCATCGAGGTGGTGAAGGCCAATCACCTCAGTGGCAAGGGTGGCCTGCTCTACCGCCGCAACAGCCGCAACGGTGCCGTGGAGGCGTTGCCCCGCAGCGCCAAGTGGGAGGGTCTCAACGCTGCCCTCCACGCCAACGACTAGAGCTGGTGGCGGGCCCGTCGTCCGCTGCGCGGTCGGGTGGCGCAGCCGTCGATGTGATCGTCGACGAGGCCCATCGCCTGCATGAACGCGTACAGCGTGGTGGGCCCGACGAAGCTCCAGCCCTTCTTCTTCAGCGCCTTCGACATGGCGATGCTCTCCGGGCAGGTGGAGCGGAACTCGCTGTCGATCGTGAGCCGGAGCGGAGCAGGCCGGAACTGTTGCACCCACTCGTACAGCGAGCCGTGCGCCGCCTCGAGTTCCAGCATGCGCCGGGCGTTGTTGATGGTGCTCTCGATCTTGCCCCGGTGGCGCACGATGCCCGCATCACCCAGCAGGCGTTCCACGTCGGCCGGGCCGTAGACCGCCACGGTGGCAGCGTCGAAGCCATCGAACGCCGCCCTGAAGTTGTCTCGCTTGCGCAGGATCGTGAGCCACGACAGACCCGACTGGAAGCCTTCGAGGCACAGCTTCTCGAACAGTCGGGTGTCGTCGACCACCTCGTGGCCCCACTCCTCGTCGTGGTAGCGCACGTACAGCGGGTCGTCACCGCACCACCAGCATCGCACCACCCCGTCGGGGCCCACCCGGAGCCGGTCCGCAGTCATCGCGCGAACCGTAGCCGTCGGCGGTCCGTGTGGCGCCCGTCACCACCCGTCTGCCACCATCGTCGGTGTGATCAACCATTACCGCGCCGCCCGAGCCGAACTCGAAGCCGAAGGCATGCCCTTCCACATGAGCACCATCGAGGTGCGTGGGGTTCCCGTCCGCGTCTTCGACTCGGCACCGCCGAACATGAAGTTGCTGTGGCAGTCGACCGCAGCCCACGGCGACAAGACGTACATCGTGTACGAGGACGAGCACTACAGCTACGCCCAGACCCACGAGCAGGTCCGGAAGCTGGCTGCCCACCTGGTGGCGCAGGGCGTGGAGCCCGGTGACCGCGTGGCGCTGGCCATGCGCAACTACCCCGAGTGGATCATCGGATACTGGGCAACGCTCGCGGTCGGGGCGGCGTGCGTGGGCATGAATGCGTGGTGGACTCCGAACGAGATGGAGTACGCACTCGACGACAGCACCCCGAAGGTGGTGATCGTCGACGACGAACGCCTCGAGCGTCTCGGCCACGTGCTCGAGGCCGTGCGCGTGCGCATGCCGCACCCGATGCACGTGGTGACCGTGCGCACCGATCGCGAACTGCCCAGCAACGCCGCCCGGTGGGCCGACGTGATGTCGGCAGCCGACCCGGGCACCCTGCCCGACGTGGCAATCGACCCCGACGACGACGCCACCATCTTCTACACATCGGGCACCACCGGCTTTCCGAAGGGAGCCCAGCTCACCCACCGCGGTTCGGTGCACAACCTCCTCAACATCGTCTACATGAGCACCGCCATCGCCTCGGCCGAGGCCAAGGCCGTCGCCGTGGGCGAACTGCCGCCGCCGAAGGCGGGGCCGGCTGCCAACCCGCCGGTGTTCATGGCACCCACTCCCCTGTTCCACGTCACCGCGTGCAACTGTGTGCTGCACCCCGCAACCGCCAGCGGCTCCACCATCGTGCTGATGTACAAGTGGGATGCTGGCCGTGCGCTCGAACTCATCGAACGAGAGAAGGTCACCAACTTCTCGGGCGTGCCCACCATGGGTCGCGAACTCCTCATGCATCCCGACTGGCCGAAGCGCAACACCTCGACGCTCGCTGGCATCAGCGGCGGTGGTTCGGCAGTGCAGCCCGACCTGGTGAAGAAGATCGACAGCGCGCTCGAGAAGGGCAGCCCCACCACGGGGTACGGAATGACCGAGACCCACGGCATCATCACCGCCAACTCGTCGCGCTTCTACC
>CAZQPJ010000418.1:0-2208 GCA_964595105.1 uncultured Bifidobacterium sp. | reverse complement strand
GGTCATGAGGTCGCGGGTGACGATGCCGGCACAACGACCATCGATGACCACCGTGTCGACCAGTTCGGTGCGGTTGAAGAGCCGCACATTGCCGAGACCGATCTGGCGGGCCAACTGCTGGTAGGCGCCGAGCAGCAACTGCTGTCCTGTCTGGCCACGGGCGTAGAAGGTGCGGCTCACCTGCGCGCCGCCGAACGAACGGTTGTCGAGCAGGCCGCCGTATTCGCGAGCGAACGGCACGCCCTGCGCCACCATCTGGTCGATGATGTTGACGCTCACCTGCGCGAGACGGTGGACGTTGCCCTCACGGGCGCGGAAGTCGCCGCCCTTGATGGTGTCGTAGAACAGACGGTGCACGCTGTCGCCATCGCCGTGGTAGTTCTTCGCCGCGTTGATGCCACCCTGCGCCGCGATGCTGTGCGCACGACGGGGCGAGTCGTGGAACGTGAACACATCGACCTGATAGCCGAGTTCGGCGAGCGTGGCGGCTGCCGAGGCACCGGCGAGGCCGGTTCCCACCACGATGACCTTGAACTTTCGCTTGTTGTTCGGGTTCACCAACTTCATGTCGGACTTGTAGGTGTCCCACTTGTCGGCGATGGGACCGGCGGGGATCTTCGAGTCGAGCTTGGTCATGATCACTTCCCCACGATGCCGGCGAGCACAGCCACCGGGAACGACACGTTGCCCACCACGATGAGCGTGGCGAATCCGATGGCGAGCTGACGCCGCCACTTGTTGAAGCGCGGGTTGTTCCAACCCATGCTCTGGAACAGGCTCCAGACGCCGTGGTACAGGTGCACGCCGAGCGCCGTGTTGGCCACGATGTAGAGAATCGCCACCGGCAGGCGGTCGAGGCTGGCCGACACGTTGCCGTAGGCATCACCACGGACGAACGACGGGTTCACCCATCCCCAGGTGAGGTCGGCGAGGTGCCACAGCACGAACAGCGCCACGATGATGCCGGTCCAGCGCATCGTGCGGCTGGCGAACGACGCCACCTGGTAGTCGCGGGCGCTCTGGTACTTCACGCTGCGGGCCTGCCGGTTGAGCACCGTGAGGCTGTAGGCGGCGTGGATGTGCACGAGCACCGCACCGATGAGACCGAAGCGCAGGATCCAGAGCATCACCGTGCGCGGCACGATGGGCACCAGCAGCTCGCGGAGGAACTCTGCGTAGTGGTTGTAGTCCTCGGCGCCGAGGTACATCTTCAGGTTGCCGATCATGTGCACCAGCACGAAGCCGAGCAGCATGATGCCGGTGACAGCCATGGCGTACTTCTTGCCGACGGCCGTGCCGTAGAGGTCGAGCAGGAACGAGCGGCGGCGCTTCTTCGCCTTGGTGGCGGTGCCGGTGACCGGCCCTCGCGCCTGGATTGCCTGTGCCATCGGTGGACGGCCTTTCGACGTGTGAACAGGGTTGACGGAGCGAACCGTAGCCCTGAGCGCCGCCGCAGGAGAACTTCATCGTCGTGTGACAAAGTTCGCCGCTCGGCGGCTGAGTCAATACACTCTCCACGTTTGCCCAAACCAGCGCGGCGAAGTTGCCGCGCCCGAGACACCCCCGGAGATCACCGGTGCCAGCTTTGTTCGCCGCAGAAGGCGGCTATCAGGAATTCGTGCTCAAGGGCGGAGAGTGGGCAGTGCTGCTCCTCTCGGCCGCCGCTGCGCTTGTCGCCATCGCCGTCGGCTTCTTCCTCGTGAAGAGCGTCATGGCCGCCGACGAGGGTTCGCCGAAGATGAAGGAGATCGCCAAGGCCATCCAGGTCGGCGCACTCGCCTACCTGAAGCGCCAGTTCAAGACGATCGGCGTCATCCTCGTGCCGCTGGCGATCATCGTGTTCCTCACGAGCACCGCCATCAAGAACCCGAAGAGCGGCGCCGAAGCCCTCAGTTTCGGGCAGGCGGGCCTGTGGCGCACCCTCGCCTTCGTGCTCGGCTGTCTCGCCTCGGGCCTCACCGGCTACATCGGCATGACGCTGGCCACCCGAGGCAACGTGCGCACCGCTGCGGCCGCCCTCACCAACAGCATGCCCAAGGCGCTGACGGTGGCGTTCCGCACCGGCGGCGTGGCCGGCATGTTCACGGTGGGACTCGGCTTGCTGGGCGCCACCGGCATCATCATGCTCTTCCAGAACACGAGCTCGGTGATCCTCGTCGGCTTCGGCTTCGGCGGTTCGCTCCTGGCCCTGTTCCTCCGCGTGGGCGG
>CAZQPJ010000417.1:0-2208 GCA_964595105.1 uncultured Bifidobacterium sp. | reverse complement strand
GCGTCGTCGAGGCGGGCGATGTCGGCGCCGGTGAGCGCGTCGTCGAGCGACAGACCCATCTGCGCGGCGATGTGAGCGGCTGCCAGGCGGTTGTCGCCCGTGATGAGCCGTACCGACACGTTCAGGTCACGGAGCCGCGCCACGGCTTCGCGGGCGCCCTCCTTCGCGGGGTCGCTGAACGTGAGCAGCCCCACGAGGTCGAGTCCGCGCTCGTGCTCGGTGGTGAGGGCGGTGGTGCCGTCGGTGCTGCCTTCGATGGTGCCCGTGGCCACGGCCAGCACCCGATAGCCCTCCGATGACAGCCTGCCGTAGAGGTCGCGCAGTTCGCGTTCGGAATCGGCGACGGGTTGGCCGCCGATGGTGGCGCAGCACTGCAGCACCTGCTCGAACGCGCCCTTGGTGATGAGGTGTTCACCGGCGCCGTTTCGAACCAGCACCGACAGGCGCTTGCGCGTGAAGTCGTAGGGCAGTTCGGCACGCCGCTCGCCCGGGTCGGTCGGCGCTTCCACACTGGCGAGGATGGCGTCGTCGATGGGGTTGGCGAAGCCGGTCTGGTGACGGGCGTTCATCCATGCGAGGCGAGCCACACTGGCGTCGGGCGCGCCGGTGGGAGAGAGCGATGCATCGAGCCCCACGCTGCCGGTGGTGAGCGTGCCGGTCTTGTCGGTGCACAACACGTCGAGGCCGCCGATGTCTTCGATGGCATCGAGGCGCTTCACGATCACCTTCCGGGCGGCCATCATCGACGCGCCTCGGGAAAGACTCAGCGTGACGATGGCGGGCAGCATCTGCGGTGTGAGGCCCACGGCCAGGGCCAGAGCGAACAGCAGTGCCTCCACGAACGGCCGGTCGAGTGCGATGTTGGCCACGAACACGCCGATCACCAGCACGGCGGTGGCACGCAGCAGCAGCAGTCCGAACGACGTGACACCGCGCTCGAACGAGGTGGGCACATGCCTCGTGGCGAGGTGCGCGGACACGGTGCCGAACTCGGTGGCCGAGCCGGTGTGCACCACGACGGCCCGACCGGCTCCGCTGGCGACGTGCGACCCGAGGTGCACCACCGAATCGCGATCGGCGAGTTCGGCATCGGCGCCGACCACCTCGGTCGACTTCGCGGCCGGGTAGGCCTCGCCGGTGAGTGCCGATTCGTCGACGAGGAGGTTGTTGGCCTCCAGCACCCGGCAGTCGCCCGGCACCACGTCGCCGGCCGACAGCACCACCACATCACCGCGTTGCACCTCGCCGATCGGCACGGTCACCGGCGCTCCGTCTCGGAGCACACGGCATCGCACCTGCACCGATGCCAGCAGCGCGTTCACTGCGTGAACGGCACCGCGCTCCTGGAAGAAGCCGAGCACGCCGCTGGCCACCACGATGAGCGTGATGATGACCGCATCGGTGGTCTCGCCCAGTGCCTGTGAGAGGGCCGCGGCCACCACGAGCAGTATCAGGATGGGGCTTCGGAACTGGCGGCCGATGAGTTCGAGGTCGGTGGAGGTCTGGCGGCCGAGCGGCGGTGGTGCTTCGGTGGCACGTCGGTCGGCCTCCGCCGAACCGAGCCCGAGCGCTGTACTGGCGACCAGAGAGAGGACCTCGTCGACCGGCATCGCCCAGTACGGGTGGGCATCGGCATCGGCGCCGAGCGCGGAGGTGGGGCGGGATCGCTCGATGACCGGAATGTACCGGCGCGTGGAGGCTCAGGCGTCGCGGCGAGAGGTGATGGCGGAGCCGATCAGCATCAGGCCAGCGGTGACGGCGAGGAAGTAGGCGCCCCCACCCCATCGACCGAGACCCACCCCACCGTCGAATGGATCGAACAGCTGGCGACCGGCACCGTACGGCATCCAGCGTTGAGCGTTGTCGACTCCGGCGAACCCGAGGAACGTGCCCAGCAGCGGTTCGATGAGGAGAGGCCACAACACCACCACGGCGACCGAGGCGGGGGTGCTCTTCAGCATGAGCCCGACGGCGAGGCCGAGCAGCGAGACGATGACCGTGAAGAGGACGAAGCCGACCGTGGCAATTCCGAGGTTGGGAACGTCACCGAACGAACGAGCACTGTTGCGGCTCGACAGGATGGCACTCGAACCAACCAACGATGCCGCAGCGACCACGACGCTGATGACGGCGACGACCGAGGCGGTGACGATGACCTTGCTGGCCACCACTCGCGACCTACGCGGCGTGGCCGCGAAGGTGGGCCGG
>CAZQPJ010000416.1:0-2217 GCA_964595105.1 uncultured Bifidobacterium sp. | reverse complement strand
ACGCGGGGCCCGGCTACCGCGATGTCGGCAACCTGTTGCTGAGCAGCCTGATGGGTGCTCAGTTGTTCGTCGACGACACGCCGCGGCCCATCGAGGACCAGGGCCCGCTCGATGAGTTCTGCGCGTCCCTCGCTGAGCAGGGGCATCGGCCGTACCCGATTCCTGGAGGCGCGTCCGAGCACCGGCTCGGCAGCCTCGGCTACATGGCATGTGCGGCGGAGATCGAGAGGCAGTGCCTAGAGACCGGGCGCGGGTTCGACTACATCGTCCACTGCACCGGCAGCAGCAGCACGCAGTCGGGCCTTCTGGCCGGGTTCGCCGCGCTGGGCAACCCGGTGAAGGTGATCGGCATCGCCGACGACGACGAGACCGCCATCAAGCGGGGCCGAGTGCTGGAGTTGGCGAACGCCGGCCTTGCCGAGTGCGGTATCGACGCGGCGGTGAGTGCCGACGACGTGCACGTGTTGGCAGCCGACCAGAGCCCGTACGGCAAGGCCGACGAGCAGACGTTCGCGATGATCCGCATGCTGGCCTCGACCGAAGGCATCGCCGCCGACCCGGTGTACGAGGGCAAGGCACTGCGAGGGTTGCAGGCGCTGGCTGCCGATGGCTTCTTCCCGGAAGGAAGTCGGGTGCTGCTGATGCACCTCGGCGGCACTCCGGCGATCCACGCCTACGCCAGCCAGTTCGGTTCGCCGCGGCTCACACCGTTCCGCGCCTGAATCGAGGTTTCCGTGCTGCACTCGTGCGCACGGAAACCCCGATCCGGGCGTGACGGCGCTGGACAGGGGTGCCCGCCGTGTGGCTGTATTGCCGGATGGGGACCGACCACGAGGCAGGCGCGCCCGCCGACAGCGGAGCGATGCACCGTCCAGATGGTTCCACGGCCGAGCACGTGCGCCGCATCGCCGATGTGGCGACCCGACGACTGCTCGAGCCGCCCCAGTTGGGCGCGCCCCGAACCGCCGACGAACTGGCCGCAGACGTGGGCGCCACCATCACCGCCGCCGGTTTGGGCGCCGAGGCGGCGCTGCGTGTGTGGACCGATCACCTCGCGCCCGCCTGCATCGCCGTCGACCACCCGGGATACCTCGCGTTCGTGCCCGGGGCGCCCACGCAATTGGCAGCTGCGTTCGACATGGTGGTGAGCACCGCCAGCATCTATGCGGGCTCGTGGCTGGAGGGCGCGGGTGCGGCGTTCGCCGAGAACGCCGCTCTGCGCTGGGTGGCCGATCTGGCCGGCTTCCCCGAGAGCGCCGGGGGCACCTTCGTGCCGGGCGGCACCGCGGGCAACCTGTCGGCGCTGGTCGCAGCACGCCAGCGGGCGCGGCATCGTCGCGCAGCACCGCCCGAGCGCTGGGCGATCTGCGTCACCGAGGAGACGCACTCATCGGTCGCCCATCTGGCGCGCTCCGTCATGGACGTCGACGTGGTGGTGGTGCCCGGCGACGAACGTGGTCGCCTCACCGGAGACGCACTGCAGCGCACGGTCGACGAGCTGTCGCCCCAGCGGCGTGATGGCGTGTTCGCCGTGGTCGCCACCGCCGGCTGCACCAACCTCGGAGTGGTCGACGACATCGCGGGCGTGGCCGATGTCGCGCAGCAGCACGACTGGTGGCTGCACGTCGACGGCGCCTACGGCGGGGCGGGCCTCGCGGCGCCCAGCGTGCGCCATCTGTACGCCGGCATCGAGCGTGCCGACTCGTTCATGGTGAACCCTCACAAGTGGCTGTTCGCCCCGTTCGACTCGTGCGCACTGGTGTACCGAGACCCCGCCGGCGCCCGCACCGCGCACTCTCAGCACGCCGACTACCTCGACGCCGTGAACGCCCACGACGAATGGAACCCGGCCGACTACGGCGTGCACCTCTCGCGCCGGGCGAGGGGCCTTGCCCTGTGGTTCTCGCTGGCCGCGCACGGCTCCGATGCGTACCGCGACGCCATCGAGCAGTCGATCACGGTGACGCGTGAGGCTGCGGCGCTCATCCGCGCGGCCGATCACGTGGAGCTGCTGGTCGAACCCGACCTCAGCGTGCTGGTGTTCGCCCGGCACGGATGGGGCGAAGCCGACTACGACGCGTGGGCCGAGCGTCTGCTGCGCGACCAACGCGCCTTCGTGGCGCCGACGCACCACCGGGGCCTTCCGTGTGCACGTCTGGCCATCGTGAACCCGCTCACCACCACCACCGCCATCGGCCACATCATCGACACCATGCG
>CAZQPJ010000415.1:0-2226 GCA_964595105.1 uncultured Bifidobacterium sp. | reverse complement strand
CGCCGGCTGCAAGACCGAGGGGGACAGCCTGGACACCGTCGGCGTGATGGCCCGAAGGGCCGTCGAGGCCGCCGCACGCCGCGCCGCCGGCGAGCACCTGTCCGTTCCCGTCAACCGCGCCATCGGCATCGGAGCCGCATCATGACCACCCAGCTCAACTACCACCTCAACGTCAACGGCATCGACTACCCGATCACGGCCGACCAGGGGCGCAACCTGCTCAGCGTCATTCGCACCGAAGTGGGCCTCACCGGCACCAAGGAGGGCTGCGACGACTGCGAGTGCGGCGCCTGCATGGTGCTGGTCGACGGCCAGCCGGTGAACTCGTGCAGTTATCTCGCCGCGCAGGCGCAGGGACGTGCCGTCACCACGGTCGAGGGCCTGATGAAGGGTGACGAGATGCACCCACTGCAGCGCAACATCCTCGAGGAGGGTGGCGTGCAGTGCGGGTTCTGCACCCCCGGCATGCTGGCCAGTGCCACGGCGTTGCTCGAGCGCAACCCCTCGCCCACCGATGAGGACATCCGCATCGGTCTGTCGGGCAACCTCTGCCGCTGCACCGGCTACGCAAAGATCGTCGCCGCCGTTCGCCGCACCGCCGCCGAGCTGCAGCAGTAGCGCGTCAGGCGAACTGGTCGAGTACGCGCATCACCACATCGTTCGCGAACAGCACCAGTTCCTCGTCCCACGCGAGCGGTGTGGTGCTGTGTTGTGCGATCACGGTCTGGGTGGCGCGATCGATGTAGACGTGCTGGCCGTTGATGCCATGGCCCGCGTAGAGACCACGGGTGCTGTCGAACACCCACCAACAGTCGTGGTAGTACTCGTGCCCTTGGGCGCTGCCTGCTGCCGCCATGTGGGCCCGCAGCGTGTCGTTGCCCTGCAGCACGTGGTCGGTCCAGTCGGCCGGTAGCACCTGCTGATCGCGCACGAGGCCTCGTTGCAGATGCAACTGGCCTACGCGCGCGAGGTCGCGGGCAGTCACACAGATGCCGCCCTCCACCGTGGGGAATCCCTTCGCGTCGACGATGACGTCGGCGTCGTGCTCGGCTCCGATGCGGCTCCAGATGCGCTGCGAGAAGGCGTCAGCGAAGCGCTGTCCGGTCACCTCCTCGGCCACCCAGCCGAGCACGTCGGTGATGATCGAACGGTACTCGAAGCGGTCGCCGTGGGTGCCCTGCGGTGGTAGCCCGACGATCCATGCTGCGGTGTCGGTGGGCAGGTGCTCCTGTCGACGCGGCCGGTAGCCGGACACCTCCTCGATGAGGATGCCATCGCTCTGCGGGTTGCCGTAGTCGCTCTCGTCGAACTTCACGCCCGCCGACATGTCGAGCAGGTGCTGCACCGTGGCGCCCTCCCATGCCGTGCCACGCAGCGCAGGCACGTACTGCTCCACAGCGCCGTCGACGGCCACCAGGCCCTCACCGATGAGAGCTCCGATGAGGGTGGAGGTCAGCGACTTGCTGACCGACATGATGAGGTGCGGCTGGTCGGGGCGCACGTGCTGCTCGTACCACTCCCACACCAACTCGCCACGGTGCACCACCACGAACGCATCGGTGTAGGCAGCCCGCAACGCGTCGACCAGGGCGAACGACCCGGTGTGGTGCGGCACCGTCATCGCCTCCAGTGCCACGGGCCGGCGCGGGAACTCCCACACCGGGTCGTCACCTCGGCTGATGCGGGCGGTGTGCGCCAGTTCGCGCACATGGCTGAAGCCCCAACGGTTCCATGGACCCTTCGTCCAGTTGTCGCTGGTGCAACCTTCACGGCGCATCGGTTCCGGCGTCGCATGACTGACGGGCGTATACATACCCCCAGCCTGCCACGCGGTACGCTCGCCGCTGACCGGTCGTTCAGGAAACCCGGCGCGCCCCCAAGGAGCAACCATGAACTGGGACGTCTTCATCACCTGTGCCGTCACCGGCGCGGGCGACACCACCGGCAAGAGCCCGCACGTGCCGGTGACGCCGAAGCAGATCGCCGAGAGCGCCATCGACGCTGCGAAGGCCGGCGCTGCCGTGGTGCACATCCACGTGCGCGAACCAGACACCGGCAAGGGCAGCCGCAACACCGAGTACTACGCCGAGGTGGTCGAACGGGTGCGCGCCGCCGATGTCGACGTCGTGGTGAACCTCACTGCTGGCATGGGCGGCGACATGGTGTTGGGTGGCGACGAGGACGTGCTGCCGCTGAACCCCGACGGCACCGACATGGCGGGCGCCA
>CAZQPJ010000414.1:0-2229 GCA_964595105.1 uncultured Bifidobacterium sp. | reverse complement strand
GGTGCGGTTTCGCACGCTCGGCTGCTATCCGCTCAACGGCGCGGTGGAGTCGACCGCCACCACGCTCGACGACATCATCGGGGAGATGCGCGCCGCCACCGACTCCGAACGGCAGGGCCGCGTGATCGACCACGACTCGTCAGGCTCGATGGAGAAGAAGAAGCAGGAGGGTTACTTCTGATGAGTGCCTCGCTGCTCCGGTTCATCACCTGTGGTTCGGTCGACGACGGCAAGTCGACTCTCATCGGCCGACTGCTCTACGACTCGAAGATGGTGTTCACCGACCACCTCCACGCGCTGGAGGCCGACTCGAAGCGCGTGGGAACACAGGGCGGCGAGCTCGATTTCGCGTTGCTGGTCGACGGTCTCGCGGCCGAGCGCGAACAGGGCATCACCATCGACGTCGCCCATCGCTTCTTCTCCACGGCGACGCGAAGGTTCATCGTGGCCGACACCCCCGGGCACGAGCAGTACACCCGCAACATGGTGACCGGCGCCTCCACTGCCGACCTCGCAGTCATCCTCGTCGACGCACGCAAGGGTGTGCTCACGCAGACCCGCCGCCACTCGTACCTGGTGTCGCTGCTCGGCATCCGGCACGTGGTGCTGGCGGTGAACAAGCTCGACCTCGTCGACTACTCGCCGACGGTGTTCAACGCCATCGCGCACGACTACCGGGCCTTCGCCAGCAGCATCGGGCTTCATCACGTCGTGGCCATTCCGATGTCGGCCCTGCGCGGCGACAACGTTGCCGATCGCAGCCAGCACACCCCCTGGTACGACGGGCCGACACTGATGCACCACCTCGACACGGTGGAGGTGGAACACCATGTGGACGACGGCCCGCTCCGCATGCCCGTGCAATGGGTGAACCGACCCGACTCCGAGTTCCGCGGCTATGCGGGCACCCTGGTGGGCGGGTCGGTGCGGCCCGGCGACCAGGTGCGAGTGGTGCCCTCGGGAACCACCACCACCGTGGCGCGCATCGTCACCGCGGATGGCGATCTGCCCGAAGCCGTCGCCGGCCAATCGGTCACGTTGACGCTCGCCGACGACGTCGACATCAGCCGCGGCGACGTGATCGCGGCCGCCGCCGACCCGCCCGCCGTGGCCGACCAGTTCGAGTGCCATCTCGTGTGGATGGCCGACGAACCGATGCTGCCCGGCCGGCAGTACCTGATGAAGATCGGTACTCGCACGGTGGCGGCCACCGTGGCCCGACCGAAGTACAGGGTGAACGTCAACACGCTCGAGCACGTGGCGGCTCGCACGCTGGACCTCAATGAGATCGGCGTGTGCAATCTCAGCCTCGGCCAGCCGGTGGCGTTCGATCCGTACACGGCCAACCGAGACATGGGCGGGTTCATCCTCATCGACCGCTCCACGCACAACACCGTGGCGGCGGGCATGTTGCACTTCGCGCTGCGTCGTGCCGACAACGTCCACTGGCAGGCGCTGACGGTGAACAAGCAGGCGCGTGCTGCGTTGAAGGGACAGCGCGGGTGCGTGGTGTGGCTCACCGGCCTGTCCGGGGCCGGCAAATCGACCGTGGCCAACATCATCGAGCAGAAGCTGCACGGCCTCGGGCGGCACACCTACCTGCTCGACGGCGACAACGTGCGTCACGGCCTCAACCGTGACCTCGGCTTCACCGACGCCGACCGCGTCGAGAACATCCGCCGCGTGGCCGAGGTGGCGAAGCTGATGGTCGACGCCGGGCTCATCGTGATCGCCTCGTTCATCTCGCCCTTCGCTGCCGAGCGGCGCATGGCTCGCGAGTTGTTCGATGACGGCGAGTTCATCGAGGTGTTCGTCGATGCCTCTCTGGCCGTGGCCGAGCAGCGCGACCCGAAGGGCCTGTACGCGAAAGCGCGGCGGGGCGACCTGGTGAACTTCACCGGTGTCGACTCACCGTACGAGGCACCCGAGACACCCGAGTTGCGGCTCGATACCGGCGGCGCTGTTCCCGCCGAGTTGAACGCCGACGCAGTGATCCAGCACCTGCGAGACGCCGGCCGCCTTTCCCCCGACTGAGACCGAGGGTTTCGTGCGGCACAGTGCCGCACGAAACCCCCCATTCGGGCCAGACCGAGGTTTCGGCGCACCACAGGTGCGCACGAAACCCTCGGTCCGGGGCCAGCGCGGCCGTGGCAGACTCGGCGGATGGCCACTCACACCGTGCTCGGCACGTGTCACCACGACTGCCCCGACTCATGCGGGTGGGAGGTC
>CAZQPJ010000413.1:0-2239 GCA_964595105.1 uncultured Bifidobacterium sp. | reverse complement strand
ACCTGCGACCCGCTGATTAACAGTCAGCTGCTCTGCCAACTGAGCTATCTCGGAATGGCACCCCGAGGATAGCAAGGCGAAGTTCGCCTCACTCCTCCTCGAGGAACTCCTTCAGGCGTTGGGCGCGCATGGGATGGCGCAACTTGGCCAGCGTCTTCGCTTCGATCTGGCGAATCCGCTCACGGGTCACTTTGAACTCACGACCCACGTCTTCCAAGGTGCGCGCCTGCCCGTCGGCGAGACCGAAGCGCATCCGCACGATCTCCTTCTCGCGGTCGCTCAGGTCGTCGAGCGCCTCCTCGACGGCGGCGATGAGCTTGTTCTTGATGGCCACATCGACCGGCGCATCGATGGAGGTGTCCTGGATGAAGTCACCGAGATTGCTGTCGTCCTCCTCACCCACCGGAGAGTCGAGTGAGAGCGGATCCTGGGAGATGCGCAGGATTTCGCGAATGCGGTCGGGGGTCATCGCGCAGCGGTCGGCGAGTTCCTCGATCGTCGGCTCGCGCTCGAGTTCCTGGTGCATCTGCCGCTGGGTGCGCAACACCCGGTTCATGGTCTCCACCATGTGCACCGGGATGCGAATGGTGCGTGCCTGGTCAGCGATGCTGCGGGTGATGGCCTGGCGGATCCACCACGTGGCGTACGTGGAGAACTTGAAGCCCTTGGTGTGGTCGAACTTGTCGACCGCACGCATCAGGCCGAGGTTGCCTTCCTGAATGAGGTCGAGGAACTGCATACCGCGCCCGCTGTACCGCTTGGCGATGCTCACCACGAGGCGAAGGTTGGCCTGCGTGAGTTCGCTCCGCGCTCGCTGACCACGGTGCACGGCTCGCATCAGAGCGCGCACGTCGCCATCGGGTACGTCGTTCGTGTCGAGCAAGGCCGCGGCGCGATTGCCGTCGTCGATCGCCTGTGCCAGCCGCCGTTCGTCATCGATGGTGAGGAGGTCGACCCGGCCGATCTCCTTCAGGTACATCCGAACGGTGTCGGCCGTGTTGCCGATGTCGGAACCAGCCGTTGCCGCTCGCTTGGCCCGCCGAGTACGCCGTCTCGCCAACACACCGTCGCTGTCGTCGGCAGCGTCGTCGTCGAGGTCGGTGTCGTCGACAACGACCGGGATGCCCGCTGTCGGTGTCTCGTCGTGCAGATCATCGACCGCGTCGTCGATGGCAATGCCACGTCCACCGAGGATCTCGTGCACCTCGACGAGGACGTCACTGGTGAGTTCGACACCGCGCAACACGTGCGCCACCTCGTCGGCGTGCAGCACGCCCGACGCGGCACCACGCTCGACCAACGCACGCCACTCGCCGGACTCGACACCCGCATACGGGGTTGCGTCAGTCGATGGTTCAACCGTGTCGTTGCTCACCCAAGCTCCTCGCTCGCCCCTTTGATCCACCCTAGCAATGCCTCCGCAGCACTATCGGCAGTATCGGGGTGAACAATGAGTTCGAGATGCAGCCGAGCGTCACGCATCGCAAGGAGATGGGCCGGTTCGGTGACAGCCGAATGGCGACTCAACAGACGACGAGTGGCCGCAGCGATGAGGTTCCTGGCTTCGAGCACCGGATCGTCGTCGACGTCGGCAACCGCGGCGCGCTCGAGCAGTTCGCGGGCCTCCGGGTCGGCGAGGTTGAGCGCCGCTTCGATCGCGCCTCCCGACTCGGCCACCGCCACGAATGCACGACGGCTCACCTCGTGGGCGAACAGTTCCTCGGTGAGCCACTCGGCGATCTCGTCCCAGCACTGCAACAGCATGGCAATGGCAACGAACTCCGCGTTCTCCGCTGCACCCACCTGACGCGCCGGCGCCACACGGAACGCCGGCGCCTTGCCGCCGCGTTGCGCCACCGCGACGAGGTCGTTCACCGGCAGTCCCACGTGGGTGGCCACCTGTCCTGCATAGAGCTTGCGGACGTCGACGTTGGGATGCTCGTTGACGATCGCCATCGCGTCCTGCGCCATGCGCGCCCGGTCTTCCGGTGAGCGCAAGGCCCGACTGTCGAGCACGCGCTGGAGACGGAAGCCGAGGAACGGCAGCGACCGGTCGACCGCGTGACGGAGCGCCTCGGGGTCGTTCACGCTGAGGTCGCCCGGGTCCTTGCCGTCGGGGAACCTCGCCACGCTGACCCGCAACTGGTAACGCTCCTCCCACTCGTAGAAGCGCTGCGCCGCACCCTGGCCTGCCGCATCGGCGTCGTCCGTTGGCCCCTCCTGCCCCGGCGCGCGGCGT
>CAZQPJ010000412.1:0-2243 GCA_964595105.1 uncultured Bifidobacterium sp. | reverse complement strand
ACCAGTATCGGTCGGTTGGGCGCCCGACCTGAGCGGCGGTACCCTTCGCACGTGGCCCTCGACGAGCAGAAGCTTCCCATCAAGATGCTCAACGACCGCCTCCTCGTGCGCATCCCCGAACGCGACGGCGAGCGCCGGTCGTCGGGCGGCATCCTCATTCCGGCCACGGCGCAGATCTCGAAGCGCCTCACGTGGGCCGAGGTGGTGGCACTCGGACAGAACGTCCGCTCGGCCGAGGTGGGCGACCGTGTGCTGTTCAGCCCGGAAGACCGCTACGAGGTGGAAGTGGGCGGCGCCGATTACATCATGCTCCGCGAGCGCGACATCCATGCGGTGGCGGCCTCGCGCATCGAAGCCTCCACCGGCCTGTACCTCTGAGGGGTTTCCCGTGTCCGAACCCATCGCCCTGCTCGCCACGGACGAACAACTCGCCGCGGTGAAGTTCGACGCCAATGGTCTCGTGCCTGCCATCGCCCAGGACGTCACCACTCGCAGCGTGCTGATGATGGCGTGGATGAATGCCGACACGCTGCGGGCCACGCTGGCGGAGGGGCGGATGGTCTACTGGAGCCGCAGTCGGCAGGAAGTGTGGCGCAAGGGCGACACCAGCGGTGACCGTCAGTTCGTGCGCGAGGCCTACTACGACTGCGACGGCGACACCCTCCTGTTCCTGGTGGAACAGGAAGGCAAGGGCGCATGCCACACGGGCGAGTACTCGTGCTTCTTCCGTGCGTTCGGGCCGCCGGCATGACCACGCTGCGCATGCGGCCCGACCGCGACGAGTTCCATGCCCTGGCGGCTCAGCACACCGTCGTGCCTGTGTGGGCCGAACTGCTGGCCGACCTGGAGACGCCGGTGTCGGCGTTCCTGAAACTGGTGGGCGACGGCGATGGTTTCCTGCTCGAGTCGGTGGAGCACGGCGAACGCTGGAGCCGTTACAGCTTCGTGGGCCACTCACCGGTCGCCACGTTCCACCTCCGTGAGGGTGTGATCACCAAGAGCGGACGGCATCTCAGCGCCGACATTCCGCTCGACCGGGGAATGCTCGCGGCCCTCGATGCCATCCTCGCCGCCTACCACGCGCCCATCATGCCCGACCTGCCGCCGCTGCAGGGTGGGGTGATGGGGTTCCTCGGCTACGACGTCGTGCGCGAGGTGGAGCACCTGCCCAGCCCGGCGTCCGACGACCGTGGCCTGCCCGATGCCGTGATGACCATCATCGGTTCGCTGGCGGCGTTCGATCACTGGCGTCAACGGATGTACCTCATCGAGAGCGTGCCGGTGCTGCATCACGACCGGGCAGAGATCGACCGGTTGTACGACGAGGCGTGCGCGGCCGTGCACGAGGCCGCAGCCCTGCTGGCCAAGCCGCTGGCGGCGCCGTCGCTGGAGCCACCCGTGCCGGGGGAGGTGCCGCCCACGGTGAGGAGCACCATGCCCGATGGCATGTACCAACGCGCCGTGGAGGTGGCGAAGGAGCACATCCTCGACGGCGACATCTTCCAGGTGGTGCTGGCACAGCGGTACGACATCGACCTGCAGGCCGACCCGTTCGACTTCTACCGCGTGCTGCGCCAGGTGAACCCGAGCCCGTACATGTACTTCCTGCGTCAACCCGACATCACCATCGCGGGGAGGTCGCCCGAACCGATGGTTCAACTCATCGGTGACCGTGTGATCAGTCGACCGATCGCCGGTACGCGCAAGCGCGGACAGAACGACGAACACGATCGACGGTTGGCCGCCGAATTGCGCGAGAATCCGAAAGAGGTCGCCGAGCACGTGATGCTGGTCGACCTGGCCCGCAACGATGTCGGCCGGGTGGCTCGCTTCGGAAGTGTGAAGGTCGACGAACTGATGACGCTCGAGCGATACAGCCATGTCATGCACCTCACGTCGCAAGTGAGCGGCACGCTCGTCGACGGTCGTTCGGCGGTCGACGTTCTGCGCGCCACGCTGCCGGCCGGCACCGTGAGTGGAGCGCCCAAGGTTCGGGCCATGGAGATCATCGACGAACTCGAACCGGTGAAGCGCGGGCCGTACGCGGGCGTGGTCGGTTATCTCGACTTCAGTGGAAACCTCGACACCGCCATCGCGATTCGCACGATGTTCATCGGACCGAAGGCCGCGTATCTGCAGGCCGGCGCCGGCATCGTGGCCGACAGTGATCCCGACGACGAAGATCTCGAGTGGCGCAACAAGGCGGCGGCACTGCTCGCGGCGGTACCGGCCGCTCGTCGTAT
>CAZQPJ010000411.1:0-2248 GCA_964595105.1 uncultured Bifidobacterium sp. | reverse complement strand
GTCTTCCATCGCGGCCTGGGCCACGGCCGTGCGCTCGTCGATGTCGTACAGCGTGGGCGCGTCCTGCTGGGAGGCCTCGCCGCGGGCGAGATTGCGCAGGAAGGCGCGCTGGCTCACACGGCGGGCTCGTTCGCCGATGGTGGTGTAGAGCAGCGACCAGTCGACGCTGAGGCCCAGCCGGCGGAACAGGTCTTCGAACACCTGCTCGTCGAGGTGGGTGATCTCGCGGCACAGTTCGACGAAGTTGGGTCGGCTCACCGGCACGGCACGGTGGTCCTTCGGCACGTCGCCGTGGAACGGCGCAGCGAAACCGGGGTCGTGCGGCAACGACGGGTCGCACCGAACGCCGGTGACGTTCTGCACCCGTCGCTCCGTCGCGAGGCCGTTGTCGTCCCACCCGATGGGGTAGAAGACCCGCTTGCCGCGCATGCGTTGGAAACGGGCCACGGTGTCGGTGTGGGTGTAGCTGAACACGTGACCGATGTGGAGCGAACCGCTGACCGTGGGAGGAGGGGTGTCGACGGCGAATACCTCGGCGCGACTCGCTGTGCGATCGAAGCGGTAGGTGCCATCGGCTTCCCACTGCTGCATCCAGCGTGTCTCGATGCCGTCGAGCGACGGCTTGTCGGGGATGTTCGCCATAGGTGCGACAGGCTAGCGAACCGATGGCCCGCGACCCCGTGGCAGGCGGGGCCGCGGGCGACGGTTCGGCTCAGGCCGCCGCCGGCAGCAGGACCCCATCGATGACGTGCACGATGCCGTTCGAGGCGATGAGCCCCGTGTTGATGATGCGCGGGTCGCGGCGCTTCGGTGCCCGGTCGACCAGCACCACCCGGCGGCTTCCCTTCGGCACCATCACCTTCACGGCACCGCCCTGAACGGTGGTGAGTGCAGCGCCGTTGGAGCGCAGCGCGGTGGCGTAGTCGAGTCGGGTACCCGACAGCACGTGGTAGCGCACGACGTCGGCGAACTTCAGCCCGCGCAACTTTGTGACGGCCTCCACCAACTTGGCTTCGCTCACCACCACCGCCCCGGTGAGGTCCTTCACCAGGCGCCGGAAGGCGTAGTCGGTGGGCAGGAAAACGGTGTAGTTGCCCGGCGACGCCGCTGCCCTCACCACCTGCGGGAACTGCAGCAGCAGGTGGACGCCGACGTTGAAGTTGTTGTTGTCGGTGTCGAACGAGGTGGCGTAGGGGGCCAGCATGCCGGCGAGGGTGGGCGGCGCCGCAGGAGTCGAGTTGCCGGCCGACGCAATCGAGGGGGCGAGCACCGCAGTGGCGATGCCCACTGCGAGGCCGAAGCGCCGGGCGGCGCGGGTGACACGGGACATGGTTCCTCCAGAGGGCGGGCGACCGAGGGGTCGCTCGTCGGGATCAGGGGGAAGCCGTGAACCGCTTCATATCGGCCGTCGCACAGGTTTGCGACCGGCAGGAGAAAACTTCGGTGCGCCGACCCAGCCTCCGTGGCGGGGTCAGATGTTCGAGGCGAGCAAAGCCCGGTCGATGATGTGGACCGTGGCGTTCGACAGCTTCGAGTAGGTGGCCTTCACCAGCGGGTCGCGCAGGTCGGGGTCGTTGTCCTGCAGCATCACACCGCTCTTGTGGCCCCGGCCGGTCACCTTCACCGTGATGGTGGCGCCGTTCTGGGTGGTGAGCGCAGTGTCCTTCGCCGCCACGAGGTTCTTGTAGGTGAGCCGACCGGTGTTGATGACGTGGTAGAGCAGCATCGAGCGGACGGTGTCGGAACCCAGGGTGTTGATCTCGGCGAAGAGGTCGGCCTCCTTGCGGATCTTCTTGCCGGTGACGGCGCGCACGGTGTCGCGGAAAGCCTCGTCGGTGGGCAGGAACACGGTGACGGCGCCGGCCGAATCCGCGGCCGTCACGAGGTCGGGATACTGGCGGAGCAGTTCGGTGGCGATGTCGAAGTCACCGTCGCGACGGTCGAACCCGCCGACGCCGTCGCGACGACTGTCGGAGTTCAGCCACGCCCACAGCGTGGGGGTGGGCTTGGGTGAGTGGTCGGCATGGGCCGCAGTGGGCAGGGCCAGGGCGGTTCCAGCGAGCGTCACGGCAAGGGCGAGTGAGCGGGCGAGCAGCTTCACGGGGTCCTTCTTTCGAGTGTGGTTGGCGTGGCATCGATGCGATGCCATGGGGCGAAGGTAGACAGAAGCGGCGATGGGGGCAAGGGACCTTCCAAATCTTGGATGACCGACAGACGGCAGCGTCCGCGGTGGCCAGCGAGGGCCGAG
>CAZQPJ010000410.1:0-2258 GCA_964595105.1 uncultured Bifidobacterium sp. | reverse complement strand
GCGGGCGGCAGCGTTCGACTGGAAGGTCCACCACTGGGCTCCCCGAGGGCACCGACGGCGCACCAGTTCCATGAAACGGTCACCCAGACCTCGACCCATCCACGACGGGTCGAGGTAGAGATGGTCGATCCACGACCCATCACGTTCATGAGTGAGCACCAGCAGGCCCACCACCACCCCGTCGAGGTCGGCCACCCACATGTCGGAGTGGCCCACCACGTCGTCGGCCATCCACCGACGCACCTCACCGGGCTCGTGCACCATCGGCACCTCCGGCAGGGCGAATGCCCGCGATCGCAGGTACACGTGCGCGCACTCGCCGGCGTCGTTCGCCCGCACGGTGCGCAGTGAGGGTTCGCCGGGCTGCAGCGCACGGAGTGCACCCTCGAGACCGGGTTCGGCGAGCGCGATCGCCTGATGCCACTGGAACCACTGCACGTCCTGGCTCTCACCCTCGGGCGGCTGCGGTGGCACGTGCGGGGCCTCCACCACGTATCGCAGGTCGAGGTGTGTGTGGCCGCGCGGACCGGGATGCACGTCGACATGGGCGAGCCGTGGCCCCTCGGCGGGGAACGCAACCGGCAGACCGGTCTCCTCCAGGGCCTCGCGCAGCGAACCATCCCAGGGCAGCTCACCCGGGTCGATGTGACCACCGGGCTGCAACCACATGCCGAGCCGTTTGTGCTTGTGCAGCAGCACCCGTCGGCGGTCGTCGGTGACCACCAGCGCCGACCCGGTGACGTGCACCGGGCCCGCGTCCTCCTCGAACGGGCGCTCGAGTTCGTCGTAACGCCGGAGGAACTCGTGGAGCGATTCGCGTTCTCGTGCGTCGGTGGGGCGCCGGGCGGCGATCTCGGCACGGAGGAGGGAGCGCACATCGGTCACCCCGTCACCGTAGGCCGTGGGTGTCTGGGCCGTTGCATGAGATCGTCAAAAACAACCCTTCAGTCGCCACTCGGAGCCGCCGATACAGAGTCACGTGAGAGGCCGACGACGGGTCGGTCGACAGCACACGACTGGAAGAACCTCAGATGGAACCCGATGCACAACTCGCCCCCCGAGTACTGCTGGCAGTGGGAGATCCGACGCTGCGACGCGTCGCCTCCTCGGCACTGCGAACCCGCGGCTACAGCGTGAGCGCCACCACCGAGGGTGACGCCGCCCTGATGCTGGCCCGGTCGTTCTCGCCCGACGTGGTGATGGTCGACCTCGAACTGTCGAGCCCGGAGGGCGGCAGCCTGTTCGACACGCTGCGTTCGCTCAGCGATGCCTACGTGGTGGGTGTCGCTGCCCCCGACGCCGACCTCACCCGCATCCGGGCTCTTCGTGCGGGCGCCGACGACGTGGTGGCGGCCGACGTGAACCCTGACGAGTTCCCCGCACGGTGTCAGGCGCTGTTGCGCCGGCCCCGCCAACTGCACACTCGCTGGGACCCGATGCAGGCATCGCAGATCACCCTCGGCTGCCTGACCGTTGATGTCGGCCGCAAGGAGATCCGGGTGCACGACAAGGACGTGCCCGTGACCCGCATCGAGTTCGCCCTGTTCGAGCAGTTGTGCCGCCGGCCTGCCGAGGTGTGTTCGCGTGGCGAGCTGCTCGAGGAAGTGTGGGGACCGAACTGGGTGGGCGACACTCACGTGGTGGACGTGCACCTCAGCAACCTGCGTCGCAAACTGCAGGTGCTGGCCCCCGACCTCCGGTTCATCCACACCGTCCGTGGCGTGGGTTTCCGGCTCAGCAACGACGTGGTGCGCCCCGGTGAACACCTCGCCGACACCACCGGCGAGATCAATGTGCCGGCGGCAGCGCAACTGATTCCCGCCTGAGGCAGTGGTCATCGATATTCGGCGGTGAGCCACCACCGACCCCCCTCGACCCCCAGCAACAGCAGACGGCCCGACCGGGTGAGCACCTGGAACCGGGCCGTCCGCCGCGCCCGGGCGGGGTCCCACCAGCGCTCGTCGACCGGCCACGGGCCCGCCCACGACTCGACGGTGTCGCTCCAGGCCTCGACCTCGACGGTTGCCGGTGGCGCGCTGACCGTGCCACGACCGCTCACCGACACCGCACCACCCTCATGGTCGAGCACCACGGCGGGAAGCGGCGCAGCGTGGACCTCGGCGGGCGAAGGCGCGGGCAGGCTGCCCGGCCACGGAGAGTCGGCTGGCGTGACACGCTCGAGCGAACCTGCCGGATCGACCGTGGTGGCCGGCACCCACCCGTAGGTCTCGTGCGAGTGACGGCCACCGACAGCCGTC
>CAZQPJ010000409.1:0-2273 GCA_964595105.1 uncultured Bifidobacterium sp. | reverse complement strand
ACGAGGGTGAGCAGCACGAGGCCACGGTCCCAGGGGTCGAACTGCCAACTCTTCGGCAGTACGAAGTTCCAGATGACCCAGACGATGATGATGCCGCTCTGGTACACGAGGTACCGGGCGGTGCCGAGGTAGCGGGCGATGCCTTCGCTGAACTGACCGAACGCGTCGGGGTCGTAGTGCACGCCCAGGCGGCGGTTCTGGCGGGGGGTGGTGAGGTCTTCGCGGCGCCTCATCGCGACACCGCCCCTGCATTCACCCGCCTGCGTTGCCGCCACCCCGTGGGCAGCGTGCGGTCGAGCACGTCGTCGACAGTGATGGCGCCCAGCAGGTGGCCGGCCTCGTCGCACACCCCGACCGAGAGCAGGTTGTAGCTGGCCAGTCGTTCGGCCACCTCGCGCTCGGGCATGTCGGGTGTGATCGTGGGTTCCTGCTCGATGATGCGACCGAGTTCCATCGCCGGCGGTTCACGCAGCAGTCGCTGAAAGTGCACCACACCGAGATAGGTGCCGGTGGGCGGCTTGTACGGCGCCTGCACCACGTAGACCTGGGCGGCGATGCTGACCAGCCACTCGGGGTCGCGGATCTCGGCGAGCGCCTCGGCGACGGTCGAGTTGGCGCCCATGATGACGATGTCAGGGGTCATCAACGCTCCGGCGGTGCCCTCGTCGTACGACAGCAGGCGCCGCATCACGTCGGCGTCCTCTTCGTCCATCGCCTCGAGCACCCGGCTGCGCTGCTCGCCCGGCATCTCGACGAGCAGGTCGGCGAGGTCGTCGTACTCCATCTCCTCGAGCACGTTCACGACGCGCTCGATGTCGAGGCCCTCGATGATGCGCAACTGCTCGGCCTCGGGCAACTCCTCGAGCAGGTCGGCGAGGCGCTCGTCGTCCATGGCGGCGGCCAGCTGCTTGCGCTGTGCGAGCGGAAGGGCGCGCACCACACCGGCCACGTCGCTCGGGTGCATGTCGCGCAGGCGGGCCGCCTCTGCGGCCATCTCGGTGCCGGCGACGCCGGTGAAGAGGCTGGGCATCTCGCTGGCATCGATGAGGCGGTAGCTGGGGCGGCGGCGCATCATGCTGCGCCGGGCGAGGCGCACTTTGGCCGGTTCCCAGTAGGTCTGCTTGCCATCGTTGATGGAGCGCAGCGCCACGTCGCTGACCGACTCGTCGCCGAACTTGCGATCGATGAGATCACGGCCGACCAGGATTTCGCCGCTCTTCGGCTTGAAGGGGTTGAGGTCGACGTCCCAACTGCGCAGGCGGGCGCCTTCACTGTCGAGGCTGCCGATGCGCCCAGCGTTCACGAAGATGCGGCGGCGCTGGCTCGTGGCGACGAATCCGGTGACGCGCGGTGGGGTGTTGCGCGCACCCGGAACCACGACGATGTCGTCGAGCCGACCGATGACTGCGCCGCCCGCGTCGAGGAGCGGCAGGCGCATGATGCGGAACGCGTAGATCAGGTCGCCTGCCATGCGGCAAGGCTACCCCTCACCTGCGGCGACGGGCGGTCTGGTTATCGCTGGCCCCGAGGCCGCGGAGTCAGCGCAGCAGGCCGCTCAGCACGTCGCCGGCCTGGGCGACGGCGTCGAGGTCGTGGGCATCGGTCATGTTGAAGATGAGTCCGTCGAGGCCGGCCGCCATGAGGGCCGACACTTCCTCGGCCACCGTGTCGGCATCACCCACGATGAACTGGTTCTTCACCCGCAACTGCATGTCGGGGTGCAGTTGGTCGAGGGTGCGACCGCCGAAGCGGCGCAGCAGTTTGGCATCGGCCTCCTCCTTGGTGCGGCCGAGCACCAAGGTGCCGAGGCGGGTGCGGCAGATGTCGGCGGGATTGCGGCCGAGACGCTCGCAGTGGGCGTCGAGCACGTCCATGAGGTGGCGGATCTGGTGAGGGTTGCCGAACACGTTGCAGGCGTCGCCGTACTGGGCCACCATGCGCAACGTCTTCTTCTCTCCGCTGCCGCCGATGAGCACGGGCGGGCCGCCGGCCTGGATGGGCTTTGGATTGTTGAGTGCGTCGCGCACGGTGAACCACTTTCCCTCGAACGTGGTGGTGTCGTTCACGAACATGCTCTTGGCGATCTGGAGACCCTCCTCCAGCTTCTCGAACCGGTCGGTGAAGGTGCCGAACTCGTAGCCGTACTCGAGATGCTCCTTCTCGAACCAACCGGCGCCGATGCCCCAGATGGCACGACCGTTGGAGATGACGTCGAGACAGGTGACCGACTTCGCCAGGAACGCCGGGTTGCGGTAGGTCATGCCGCCCACCAT
>CAZQPJ010000408.1:0-2284 GCA_964595105.1 uncultured Bifidobacterium sp. | reverse complement strand
TGCGCACGGCGCTCGGAGCCTGCGCGCCGAGCACCCATGCGATGGCGTCGACCACGTTCGACTTGCCCGAGCCGTTGGGCCCGACCACCACGGTGACCCCCGGCTCGAGCTGGAGGGTCGTGGCGTCGGCAAACGACTTGAAACCTTTGAGGGTGAGCGACTTCAGGAACACGGCGACGCTGACCCTACTCAACGCTGACAGCGGGGGCAGAAACAGGTCGACCTGCCTGCTGCCACCACCCGCACGATGTCGGCGCGCCCGCAGGTGAGGCAGCGCTGCCCGGCGCGGTCGTAGACGAGATGGTGCACCTGGAACCAGCCGCCCTGCCCCTCGACGTCGACGTACTGCGTGTCGGCGAGAGTGCTGCCACCAGCCTCGATGGCGGCATGCAGGACGTCAAGCATCGAGGTGTGCAGGCGCCCGACCTCCCGAGCCGTGAGGCTGTCGCTCGACCGGTCGGGGCGCAGCCGGGCGCGATGGAGCGTCTCGTCGCAGTAGATGTTGCCGATGCCGGCGATGAGGTGCTGGTCGAGCAGCAGCGCCTTCAGTTGCCGACGGCGACCGCGAACGATCCTGTCGAGTTGGCGACGCGTGATGCCGTCGGCGATCGGGTCGATGCCCATTCGCAACAGTTCGGGCATCTCCACGGCTGCGTTGGCAGGATCGAACACCACCATCTCACCGAATGTGCGCGGGTCGACGAACCAGAGTTCCTGGGCGGGCGAACCCGACAGGTGCAGCGCCACGTGGGTGTGTGCTGGCCGCGGCGTGCCCGCGGCGGCCACCAGCAGTCGCCCGCTCATGCGCAGGTGCACCATCAGTTCGTCACCCGAGTCGAGTGGGCAGAACAGGTACTTGCCGCGACGAGTGACGGCCAACACCGTGGACCCGGTGAGCCCGTCGATGAGCGCCTGCCGCGAGGTGCGTCGCACCGTGCGCTCTCGCCCCACCTCGACGCGTTCGATGCGCCGCCCGGCCACCTGCGCCTCGAGCCCGCGCCGCACCGTCTCTACCTCGGGCAGCTCGGGCACGGCTCAACCTGCCGCGGAGGCCGAGAGCGCCGCGAATGCCTGTTCGGCGGCGGATTGCTCGGCGGTCTTCTTCGAACGCCCCTCGCCCTGCCCCACGGAGGTGCCCTGCACGATGACCGTGGCGAAGAAGCGCTTGTCGTGGTCGGGGCCGGTGTCGCTCACCACGTACACGGGGGCCGTGTCGTAGAGACGGGCCGTGAGTTCCTGCAGCACGGTCTTGTAGTCGAGTCGGTCGAGCCGCTGCGCAGCAGTCGCCAGACGGTGCACGAACAGCCGGTTGACCATGGCCCGGGCTGCCTCGATGCCACCGTCGACGTACACGGCACCCAAGACGGCTTCGAATGCATCGCTGAGGATCGACGGCTTCGACCGTCCACCGGCCGCGTCCTCACCCTTGCCCAACCGGAGGTACGCACCGAGCCCGATCTCCACGGCCACCTCGGCCAGGGCGGAGGCGTTCACCACGCTCTTGCGGAGATCGGTGAGCTTCCCCTCGGGGAGGTCATCGTGATGGCGGTAGGCGAGATCGGCCACCACCAGGCCGAGCACCGCGTCACCGAGGAACTCGAGACGCTCGTTGCTGGGCTGGCCGCCCACCTCCGAGCACCAACTGCGGTGCGAGAGCGCGCGGCTCAGCAGCGACAGGTCGGCGAAGTCGTGGCCGAGTCGGCCCGGCAACTCCGACAGATCGGGCTCGGGCAGCGAGGAAATGTCAGGCGCCTTCGACGCGCTCGAACACGTAGTCGACGGCGTCGCGCACCGTCTTCAGATCGACGAGGTCCTCGTCCTCGATGCGGAAGCCCACCGAGCGCTCTCCGAACTCTTCCTCGAGCGCCTCCACCAGTTCGATGAGCGCGAGCGAATCGGCACCGAGGTCGTCGACGAACGACTGCCCCTCGGAAATGGAGGACGGGTCGATCTCGAGGATGTCGGCGAGGCTGGCCTTCACGATGTCGAGCACACCGTTGCGGTCGAGCGGACCCTGTTCGACGTGGGTTTCTGCGGGCACCGTGGAACTCCTGGATGGTTGCGGACGGGCGACGACGAAGGTTAGCCCGCGAAGGCGGCGGCGATCTCTGCCACCATGCCGCTGCCAGCCAACTCGTGCGCCAGCCTCAGGGCGTTCACGATGGCGGTCTGGCCCGACGACCCGTGGCTGATGATGCAGATGCCATCGACGCCCAGCAGCACCGCGCCCCCGTAGGTGTCGGGGGTCATCTGCGCATACAGGGGCATGAGCGCCGGGAGCAGC
>CAZQPJ010000407.1:0-2286 GCA_964595105.1 uncultured Bifidobacterium sp. | reverse complement strand
ATGGCCATCCCGGCCGTCACCGACCCGCCGGGGCTGTTGATGTAGAGCCAGATGTCGGCGTTCGGGTCTTCGCCCTCCAGGTACAGCAACTGGGCACAGATCTGGTTGGCGATGTCGTCGTTCACATCGGTGCCGAGCATCACGACACGGTTGCGCAGCAGACGGTTGAACACGTCCATCCGGGAGTCCGAACCGGAATCGAGGGCCATTGGTCGGATGAGGTCGCTCATGACGCCACACGCTACCGTCCCGCGTGATGACCGACCCCGACTTCGCGCCCAACGTCGAGGAACTGTTGGCCAACAACGTTCGCTACGTCGACCAGTTCACCGATGGCCCGATGGACCTTCGCCCGAAGCGGAAGTTGGCCGTGGTGGCCTGCATGGACTCACGAATGAACATCTTCGAGATGCTCGGGCTCCAACACGGCGAGGCCCACATCATCCGCAACGCCGGCGGCGTGGTGACCGACGATGTCATCCGTTCGCTCGTCCTGAGCCAGCGACGGCTCGGAACCCGCGAGATCATCCTCATCCACCACACCAACTGCGGCCTCGAAGGGGTGATCGCCGACGACTTCCACCACGAGCTCGAGCAGGAGTGCGGCATCCGCCCCTGGTGGGCGCTCGAGAGCTTCCGCGACCCGTACGACGACGTGCGCCAGAGCATCAACCGCCTGCACCTCAGCCCGTTCGTGAAGTACAAGGACCACATCCGCGGCTTCGTCTACGACGTCGCCGACGGCCGTCTCCACGGCGTCTGACCCGGCCCTCGGGCGGGACGGGGCCTTGGCGGGACGGGCGGGGGGGTCAGCGACGGACGCCGGAGAAGATGACGGCAACACGCTCGTCGGCGCCGATGGCATCACGCATGGCCAGCAGGCCCGCGAGACCGGAGGTTCCGGTGTGGCTCGGCATGATGGAGGTGTGGCGCAGGGCCAACTCGTTCGCCCTCACCACATCGGGCTCGTGCGCCACCACCGGGCGTCCGTGGCCGTCACTCATCGCCTGCACCACCGGCAGCCAATCGAACGTCTCGTCATCGAGGATGCCATCGGCCGCGGAGTTACCGACGTGCTCCCAGGGCCACATGCAGTCGGCCCAGTGCTGGGCCGCCCGACGTGCCCCACCCACCGACGGCAGGAGGTCCCACGCCCGCTGCAGCGGCGAGCAGGCGTTGGTCTGCACCGCATGCAGACGCGGCGTGATGCCACTCATCCGGAACCCTGCGGCAACACACGCGGCGAACGCCCCATCGCCCACCTGCACGAACAACCGATCGAAGGGCGGACCATCGACGTGCTCCTCCATGTGGCGTGCCATCTCCCAGCCGATGGTGCGGCCACCGTCGAGGCACCACGCATTCTCGGTGCCCTGCACGCTGAACGGCAGCGCACCGGCAGTCACCGCTTCACGGAAACGGTGCACGCACGGGTCACCCGGAGGGTCGGTGGCGAGCCGCGGGCAGTGCACCACATCGGCGCCGAGGCCGTACAAACGCTCGAGCACCGCCGGGTTGGCAGTGGGAGGCACGAACACCCGGATGGGCCACCGCAGGGCGGCGGCGAGCGTCGACGCGGCAAACGCGGCGTTGCCGCACGAGGCGATGGCCAGCGGCGGGCGATGCGCTGGTGAGTTCCACGGCGCGAGGCCGGCCCGCTCGGCGGTGACGACGTGGAGGAGGATGCCGAACAGGTGCCGAGCCTTGTGACTGCCCGCCACCTGACCCGTCTCGTCCTTCACCCACACACCACCGTCGGCATGGAAGCCGAGGGCGTCGCTGAGTTCATCAGCACGCTCGAACGGCGTGGTGTGGAAGCCGGTGCCAGCGACAGCGGCCACTGCCGCATCGAGTTCACCGACCTGCGCCTCGCGCTCTTCCACCGAGAATCCGGCCGCCGCAGCGAAGGCATCCCAGGCCAGATACGGACGGAAGGCCAGGAACGGGTTCGCTGCCCCGTTCGACCGCAGGGGTGCGATGCCCTGCACGATCTGTGGCGCATGGCGGCGGTCGTCGGATGTGGAGTTGGCGCACCGCCAGGTGAGCGCTTGATCGACCGGCGTGTCGGCGCTGCAGACCGCGCACCGCCAACCGGTGACCGTCGGGTGCATGCTCAGCCGGCCGCCACGCGCGCGTTGAACTCGTTGATCATCTCGTCCCACACCGGCACGAACCGGCGCAGGCCCTGCCAGAACGACTGGTGGCGGCGGGCCTCGAACAACTCGAACGGCGTGCCCTGCTGCTCGACCCACGTGTAGTAGCCCAGGTTGAAGATGCGGTTGCGGT
>CAZQPJ010000406.1:0-2287 GCA_964595105.1 uncultured Bifidobacterium sp. | reverse complement strand
TGTAGGCGTCCATCAAAGGGGTCACCATGTTCGTGGCCGCCGGGCCACTGGTCACCATGGCCACCCCGGGACGACCGGTGACGTGTGCGTACCCCTCGGCCATGTGGCCGGCGCCCTGCTCGTGCCGCACGAGGATGTGGCGGATCGACGAGTCGAGCAGCGGGTCGTAGGCGGGAAGGATGCAGCCGCCGGGCAGACCGAAGATGGTCTCGACCTGTTCCATCTCGAGGGCTTTGATGAGGGCCTGGGCCCCGGTGATCTTCATTGATTGCTCCTGGGTTGACTGCCGAAAAACGAAGAAGCCTCCCGCACTTGGGAGGCTTGACGCACGCGAAGGTATGTGGAACGTGCGTCTACACGACTACTACGACGAGGGTGGCGGGCTCGATACGCATCGCCGACAGTCTGGCAGTCGATGCGCCCGTTCGCAACCCTTCCGCCGCGAACTCAACGAGTTTGGCGCAGCATCCACTTCGGGGCCTCGTCGGGGCCCAACGTCTCGAACCCGAACTTGCGATAGAGGGCGGCCGCACTCGCGGTCACCAGCAGCTGGCGGCGCAGGCCGGTGAGGTCGGGGTGCTGCTGCGAGCACTCGATCATCCACTCGGCGAGCCCGTTCCCGCGGTGGGCTTCGTCGACGAACACGTCGCACAGCCACGCAAAGGTGGCGCGGTCGGTGACATAGCGACAGAACCCCACCTGCTGGCCGTCGGGTGCGAACACCCCGAAGTTCAGCGAACCCTCCACCGCACGCTGTTGCACTGCTGCGGGCCGACCCTGCGCCCAGTACGACTCCTCGGCCAGCCACCGGGCCACGTAGGGAAGGTCGAGGTCGGAGATGTCGTCCGACACCCAGTGTCCGTCGGGGCGAGTGAAGCGCATGCGTCGACGGTAGCCGTGGGCCGGGTCAGGCCTCGGCTCGATATCGCTGCAACACCTGGACGAACGGCACCACGGCCGGGTGCGTGGCTCCGCCGCGCCGGGTGACGACGCTGATGGTGCGGGTCAACAGCGGCGCCGCCAGCGCTCTCGTGAGGCGATGCGCGCCGTGCTCGGCCTGCGCAGCGGGCAGCACCGTCCAGCCCAGCCCGAGCCGCACCATCTCCACCAGCACGTCGGGCTGATGCGACTCCATCTCCACCACCAGCGGAGCGCCGATCTCGCTGAGCCGCCGGTCGATGGCGGTGCGAGTTCGCGAGTCGGACGGGAACAGCAGCCACGGACCCCAGGTGGCGGGGGCCGAGCCCGGGTCGACGCCGGGCGGCGCGTACACGGCGAGGTCGTCGCGCACCAGGGCCGTCGCGTCGAACGGACCAGCGCCCTCGGGGTCGACGCACACCGCCACGTCGAGGTCGTTGCGTTCGAGTCGTTCCAGCAGTTCACCCGTGGGTGCCACCGTGAGGCCGACGTCGAGTTCGGGGTTGCCGCGGCGGAAACGGCGCATCGCCTCGCGGCAGTGATGCACCGCCACGATGTCGATCATGCCGACCCGCAGCCGTCCCACCCTGCCCGCACCCACGGCCTGCAGCCAACGGGTGGTCTCGCCGAGGTCGGCAAGGACGCGTTCCGCGCACGCCACCACGGTGGCCGTGTGCTCGTGCGGCACACGGCGTCGCCCGTCGACCGCGAAGAGGGGCACCCCGAGGCGGCGTTCGAGCTCGGCGATGCCCTGCGAGAGAGCCGATGGGCTGACGCCCTGCGAGCGGGCCGCCTCGGCCCAGGTGCGGTGCCGGGTGATGGCCACGAGGTAGCCGAGTTGCGCGGTCGACACGTTGGGGGGCAGTTCGGACACATTGTGAAGTATTACTGAATCACACCGCATCGTCATGTCCTATTGCTTTACCTTCCGGCCCATGACCACTCCCCCGTCCCCCATCGTCGCCCCCGCAACCGGCCGCCTCGGCGTGCTCACCGTGGGTCTCGGCGCTGTCGCCTCCACCCTCATCGCCGGTGTCGAACTGGTGAAGCGAGGCATGTCGGCCCCCGTCGGCAGCCTCACGCAGATGGGTACCATCCGCCTCGGCAAGCGCACCGACAACCGCAGCCCGCTCATCAAGGACTTCGTGCCGCTCGCCTCGCTGCACGACATCGTGTTCGGCGCGTGGGACCCGTTCCCGGACGACGCCTACATCGCTGCAACGCGCGCTGGGGTGCTGGAGAGCGGCAAGCACATCGAGGCCATCAGCGACGCCCTGCGCGACGTGCGCCCGATGCCCGCCGCCTTCGACCGTGAGTACGTGAAGCGCATCGATGCCGACAACACGCTGCACACCATCGACAAGCGCTC
>CAZQPJ010000405.1:0-2289 GCA_964595105.1 uncultured Bifidobacterium sp. | reverse complement strand
TCGTCGGTGCGCTTCCACACGTAGTCGCACTTCACCACGGAGTGGCTCTTCTCGTACAGACACGCCGTGCGAACCTCCGCCACCTTGCCGGCGCAGAAGTCCTGGACACTGCGAAGTGTGTGACCGGTGTCGGCCACGTCATCGGCGATGAGGATGCGAGCGTGGCTGACATCGACGAAGTCGGGTGCGGGCGGCAGGATGCGAGGCACCTCGAGTCGCTCGTCGACGCCGGTGTAGAACTCGACGTTCATGGTGTAGACGTTCTTCACGCTGAGGGCGTACCCGAGTGCTCCGCCGATGAGCAGGCCGCCTCGAGCAATCGACAGGATCATGTCGGGCTCGTAGTCGTCGGCCACCATCTGCGCCAGCTCGCGTGATGCGACGCCGAACATCTCCCAGGTCATGATTTCGCGTACTTCTGACACGTCGCTCAACCTAACCGACCGGCGGTCGGCAAAAGGAAACCAGCGTCAGAACACGATGTCGGTGGGTCGAACAGGGACCCGTTGGAGGTCCTTGCCGATGGCATCGCGAATCGCGGCGACCACCGCAGGAGTCGACGACACCGTGGGAGGCTCGCCGACGCCCTTCGCCCCCATCGGCGCCTGTGGTTCGGGCTCCTCCACGAGACCGATCACCACGTCGGGCATGTCGAGGAAGGTCGGCAGCAGATAATCGGTGAAGCTCGCGTTCTTCACGTAGCCGTCGACCTGGATGATCTCCTCCATCACTGCGAGGCCCACGCCCTGCGCGATACCGCCCTCGATCTGCCCCGTCACGCTGAGCGGATTCAACGCTCGGCCGACGTCCTGCACCGTGGCCACCTGCACGACCTTCACCAGGCCGAGTTCAGGGTCGACGTCCACCACTGCGCGGTGGGCAGCGAATGCGAATGCCGTGTGACAGTCGCCCTGACCCTGCTCGTCGAGGGGCACCGTGGGACGGTGGTGATGTTCGAAGGTCTGGTCGATCTCCACACCTGCCGTGGCGTCGTGGACGGAGACACGAAGTGTTCCCACCGTGTCGACGACGTCAGTCCCGTCGATGACGAGTCGCAACGGGTCGACGCCGTGCACTCGGCCGATGTGTTCGAAGAGTCGCTCGCGGACCAGTCGGCAGGCCCCCTCCACGGCACCGCCGCTCATCCAGGTCTGCCGGGACGCAGAGGTGGAGCCGGCGCTTCCCACCTGGGTGTCGATTCGAGCGAGTTCCACCCGGTCGACCCCGAGCACCGTGCGGGCGATCTGGCCTGCCAATGTCACGAAGCCCTGACCCACCTCGGCTGTGGCGAACTTCACGGTGGCGACGCCATCTGCCAGGGTGACCCTCGCAGTGGCGTAATCGTCGAACGCCTCGCTGTACATCAGGTTCTTGATGCTCACGCCCCAACCGATTCCACGCCGAACCGAGTTGCGCTCCGCCGTGAGACCAGCGCCGCCCGGGAGTCGCATGGGGTCGCCGTCGGTCCCGCCGACCGGCTCGTCGGGCAGGGGAAGCGCCTGCAATTCGCGGATGATGCGAGCGACCGGAGCGACGCTCTCCACCACCTGCCCGGTGATGAGCCGGTCGCCGGTCTCCATGGCATTGCGGAGCCGAAGCTCCACAGGGTCGAGACCGCACGCCGCTGCGAGTTTGTCCATCTGGCCCTCATGGGCGAAGCACGCCTGCACCACGCCGAAACCGCGCATCGCGCCGCAGGGAAGGTTGTTCGTTCTCACTGCCCAGCCATCGACCGTTGCGTTCTCGCACTTGTAGGGGCCCTGCGCGTGGGTGACTCCGTTGATGAGCACCGCCGGTGAGGTGGAGGCGTAGGCGCCACCGTCGAACACGAAGCGCGCCTCGACCCGCAGGAGTCGCCCATCGTGGTCGGCGTGATGCCGCATCCAGATTCGGCACGGGTGGCGGTGGACATGCCCCAGGAAGCTCTCCTGCCGGGAGTACGCCATGCGCACGGGGCGGCTCGTCCGCAAGGCCAGCAAACACGAGTGCACCTGCAGGCTGATGTCTTCGCGCGCGCCGAACGCGCCACCCACGCCGCCGAGCACCAGCCGCACCGCCTCGGGTTCGAACCCGAGACAGGCGGCGATCTGTGAGCGGTCTTCGTGCAGCCACTGGGTGGCGACGTGGAGCTCCACCCCGCCGCCACCGGAGTCGGGCACCGCGAGCGCCGCCTCGAGACCGAGGAACGCCTGGTCCTGCATGCCGAGCTCGTACGTGCCTTCCACCGTGATGGGCACCTCATCTTCCACCGCTTGGCCCGCCTCGTTCCAGGCATACACCGCAGCCCCG
>CAZQPJ010000404.1:0-2290 GCA_964595105.1 uncultured Bifidobacterium sp. | reverse complement strand
GGCCGCCAGCCGCAGCGCGGGCCCTCATCGACGGCAGTACGAGGCGGCTCAGGTGGTGCGGGCCGAAGGCGTGCGTCGCCACCACACGCTCCATCTCGCCCGGGTCGGTGTCGGCCACGGCCCGACCCTTCGAGGCGATGCCCGCATTGCACACCAGGATGTCGATACCGCCGAAGTCGGCCACCACCGACTCCACCATCGTGGCGCACGCAGCCACGTCGGTGACCGACGCCCCGTACGCCTTGGCCTCCCCGCCGGCGGCGGTGATGGCAGCCACCGTGTCGGCTGCCGCGTCACCGTCGTTGCGATAGTTCACGGCCACGGTGGCACCGTGGGCGGCAAGGAGTTCGCTGATGCCGCGGCCGATGCCGCGGCCACCGCCCGTCACGAGGGCCACGCGGCCCGAGAGTTCGCTCATGACCCCATTCTCGCCCACCCGGCCACCTCCGCCGAACCCGACGCTCGCAGGACCGAACGGTAGGGTGGGCACCGTGCAGGACGGCAGCAGGAAGGCGATCATCGCTGCGTTCTTCGCCAACCTCGGCATCGCCGTGGCGAAGTTCGTCGGCTTCCTCCTCACCCGCTCGGCAGGCCTTCTGGCCGAGTCGGCCCACAGCGTGGCCGACACCGGCAACCAGGCACTGCTCATGCTCGGCTCGCGTCGCGGGCGACGGCCGAAGGATCGCACGCACCCCTTCGGCTACGGCACCGAGCGCTACTTCTGGTCGTTCGTGGTGGCGCTCGTGCTGTTCAGCATGGGCGGCCTGTTCGCCCTCTACGAGGGCATCCAGAAACTGTGGCACCCGCACGCGGTGGAGAACGCCGTCATCGCCTACGTCATTCTCGGTGTGTCGATCGCGTTGGAGACCTTCTCGTTGCGCACCGCCGTGAAGGAGGCCAACCACGTGCGCGGCGATCGCTCGTGGTGGAACTTCATCCGTACTGCGAAGTCACCGGAACTGCCGGTGGTGCTGCTCGAGGATGTCGGCGCCGAGACCGGTCTGCTGGTTGCACTGTTCGGCCTCACCATGGCCGAGGTCACCGGCAACGCCCGCTGGGATGCCGTCGGGTCCGTCACCATCGGTGTGCTGCTGGTGGCCATCGCCATCATCCTCGCCATCGAGATGAAGGGTCTGCTCATCGGCGAGGCAGCCACCGACGAGGTGCTGGCCGCCATCCGCACCTCCATCGAGAACAGCCCGCACGTGAACAGCATCATCCACCTGCGCACGATGCACCTCGGCCCCGAGGAACTGTTGGTGGCCGTGAAGATCGACTACGAGCACTCTCTCGACGTCCCGGCACTGGCAGTTGCCATCGACGACACCGAGGCGCGTCTGCGCAGCGCCGTTCCCATCGCCGACGTGGTCTACATCGAACCCGACATCCGCCGGAAGAACACGGAGTGAGCCCCGCCGTCCGCCGCCTTCAGGGCCGTGCGCTGGGCCTGTCGGCGCTCGTCGTGGTGATCCTGTGCTTCAGCGCAGGCTCCACGCTGGTGAAGCTGGCGCACACCCCCGGGGTCACCATTGCCTTTTGGCGAATGCTCCTCTGCTCGTGCATCTGGCTCACCATCCTGCGCGTCACCGAGGGGCGCTGGCTCACCGTCGCCGACCTGCGGGCCGCACTGGTGCCTGGCCTCATCTTCGGACTGAACATCTCGTTCTTCTTCACCGGTGTCACCAAGACCACCGTGGCGTCGGCCGAGTTCACCGGTGCGCTCACGCCACTGCTCGTGGTGCCGCTGGGGGCATGGTTCTTCAAGGAACGGCTGCGCGCCGGGGCGCTCGCGTGGGGTCTCATCTCCATCGTCGGGCTCGGGCTGGTGCTCTTCAACGCACCGCCCACCGGCGAGTTCACGTGGGTGGGCATCGCATGGATCGTGGCCGCCAACGTGATGTGGTCGGCCTATCTGCTCACCAGTCGCGCGCTGCGCACCGGCCGCTCGGTGGCGGCGGTGATGGCCAGCATCACGCCCATCGCCGCCGTGGTCATCCTGCCGCTGATGCTCATCGTGTTCCCGGGCAGCATCGGTCAGGTCACGTGGCGATCGGTGGTCTTCATCTCGCTGCTCGGCATCGTCACGGGCACCGCGGCGCACGGGCTGATGGTGTTCGCCCAGAAGTACGTGCCCGTGGGCATCATCAGCATGCTGCAGGTGTCGCAGCCGGCGTTGGCCGTGCTGTGGAGCGTGCTGTTCCTGGGCAGCACGGTGAACGGCATCCAGATGCTGGGCGGGGCGCTCATGATCGCCGGCCTCATCATGGTGACGCTGCAGACCCAACGCGGC
>CAZQPJ010000403.1:0-2293 GCA_964595105.1 uncultured Bifidobacterium sp. | reverse complement strand
CCGTCGATGCCGAGGTGCCACGAGATGCCCCACGAGTGGATCCACTCATGGATGCTCTGGAACTGGAAGCCGGCCTCTGTCTTGTCGAAGGCGAACAGCACCCACAGCGCCATGCCACCGGTGGCGACACTCGTCAGCAGCGCGGTCACCTTCACGACGTCGGGCTGTCGGTTCGACAGCAGGGCCACCGCCGCGCTGCCCACCACGGGCAGCAGCACCAGGAGAGTGAGGATCGGGAACTGCATCAGAGGATCCCCCGTCCGACGACGAACCATGCCAAGAGCAGCACCACGCCGACTGCGACCGCGGCGGCGTAGTTGCGCACATTGCCGCTCTGCGCCTTGCGTACCTGACCTGCCGAACCCCGTACCACCGTCGCGGTGCCGTTCACGGCTCCGTCGACGATGTGGCTGTCGGCCCACGCCACGGCGTCGAACGCCTTCCGGCCCGGGCCGCCCATGAATGCGCTCACGGCGCTGTCGTACTTCCACGCGTCGGCGAGGATCTGCGGCTCGACCGGCTTCACCCGCTTGAAGTGGTACACCGCGAAGCCGGCGGCGATGCCGAGCAGGCCCACCACGATCGCGATGATCGCCATCGGCAACTTCGCGGTGTGGAAGTGGTGCAGCCCGACGACGGGCTCGAGCCACAGCGCGAGGCGTTCGGTGCTCTCGGAGAACGGGAGGTTCAGGCCTCCGCCCACGATCGACAGGCCGGCGAGCACGACGAGCGGCGCCACCATCATCCACGGGCTCTCGTGCGGCTTCAGGTCGCCGTGCGCTCCGTGCTCCTCGTGGGCATCGTGCCAACGAGCCTCACCGAAGAAGACCATGATGACCTGACGGGTCATGTAGAAGGCCGTCAGCAGCGCCGTGATCAGACCGACCACCCACAGCACAGGGCTCTTCTCCCACGCAGCGAGCAGGATCTCGTCCTTGCTCCAGAAGCCGGCGAACGGCGGCACACCGGCGATGGCCAACCAGCCGATGATGAATGTCCCGGCCGTGATCGGCATCAGCAGGCGCAGACCGCCCATGCGGCGCATGTCCTGCTCGTGGTGCATGCCGTGGATCACCGAGCCGCTGCCCAGGAACAGCAGCGCCTTGAAGAACGCGTGGGTCACCATGTGGAAGATCGCCGCCGCATAGGCACCGGAGCCGACCGCGAGGAACATGTACCCGAGCTGGCTCACGGTGCTGTACGCCAGCACCTTCTTGATGTCGTTCTGCGACACGGCGATGGTGGCAGCGAACAGCGCGGTGGCTGCCCCGACGATCGCGATCACGGTGGCGGCGTAGCCCGATGACACCTCCAGCACAGGGCTGATGCGGCACATCAGGTACACGCCCGCGGTCACCATCGTGGCCGCGTGGATGAGCGCCGACACGGGGGTGGGACCCTCCATCGCATCGGGCAGCCAGAGGTAGAGCGGCAACTGCGCACTCTTGCCACAGGCACCGACGAACGCGAACAGGGCGATCGCCGTCGCCGTGGTGGCCGACAGCGAGGAGGCGTTCTCGTTGATGTGCAGGTAGTCGAGCGAGCCGACGGCCCAGAAGGCGAAGAACATCGCCATCATGAAGCCCCAGTCGCCGACGCGGTTCGTGACGAACGCCTTCTTGCCCGCGGTCGCCGCGCTCTCCTTCTCGTGCCAGAAGCTGATGAGGAAGTACGAGCACGTGCCCACGCCCTCCCAGCCCAGGAAGGTGACGAGCATGTTCGATCCGAGCACCAGCATCAGCATGCTGAAGGCGAACAGGTTGAGGTAGAGGAAGAACTTGCTGAACCGGGAGTCACCGTGCATGTAGCCGACGGCGTAAAGGTGGATGAGCGTGCCGATGCCGGTGACGAACAGGCACATCGTGAGGCTCAGCGGGTCGGCGAGGAACGCGAGGTCGACGTGAAGCCCGCCGACCGCGACCCACGAGAACAACGTGTGCACCTGATGTGCGCGCTCTTCGGCCGACAGCGACATGAGGTCGAGGAACACGCCCACCGTGACGGCGAACGACGCGCCCACCATGAGGGTGGCGAGGTAACCGGCCTTCGGGTCGCCGAGGCGGCGTCCGAACAGCAGGATCAGCAGGAAGCCGGCAAGCGGCAATGCAGGGATGAGCCAGACGAGATCGAGCATGGGTCAGCCCTTCAACTCCGCAAGGTCGTCGGTGGTGGCATTGGGGCGGCGACGCAGGATCGCCACGATGATGCCGAGGCCGACCACCACTTCGGCGGCGGCCACCACCATCACGAAGAACACGGTGGTCTGGCCGCCCACGTCGCCGAGGCGACGGGC
>CAZQPJ010000402.1:0-2294 GCA_964595105.1 uncultured Bifidobacterium sp. | reverse complement strand
ACGCGACGATCTGGAACAACGAGTTCAGCGCCACCAACACGGCCGCCAGTTCACGGTCGCCGCACGCCAGGTCGTTCCAGATCAGCACCATCGCGATGCAACGGGCCAAGCCCACGATGATCAAGCCGGTGCGGTACTCGGGCAGGTCGGGCAGCATCAGCCACGCGAGGGCGAACATCACGGCCGGCCCCACCAGCCAGTTCAGCACCAGCGACAGGGAGAGCACCCGCCGGTCGGCGACCACGTGCCCGAGCCGCGAGTACTTCACCTTCGCCAGCACCGGGTACATCATCAGCAGCAACCCCAACGCGATGGGCAGGCTGACGGTGCCCACCTTCACCCGGTCGAGCGCGTCGTTCAGCCCGGGCAGCATGCGACCCAGCAGCAGTCCCGCCGCCATCGCCACACCGATCCACACCGGCAGCAGTCGGTCGAGCGTCGACAACCGAGCAGGGTTGGAGGTGCGTTCATCCATCCGGTTCAGTCTCCACCATCCACCGACGCCATCGACACCTTCACGTCCGCCGGCAACGGCGGCAACCGGAGAGCCAGCAGCCAGGTGAGCACCACGAACACCGTCGACCCCCACAGCGCAGCGGCCAGCCCACCCCACAGGTACAGCACGCCCGACAGCAGGGTGCCCACCAGTCGGCCGGCCGCGTTGGCCGAGTAGTAGAAGCCGACGTCGAGGGCCACCTCGTCGTCATCGCTGAACGCCAACACCAAGAACGAGTGCAGCGACGAGTTCATGGCGAACACCACCCCGAACACGATGAGCCCACCCACGATGGCGGTGGTGACCGCCACGTCGAGCGCCACCAGCACGGCGATGGCGGATGACGCGAAGGCGAGCACCAACGCCCACTGCTGCGCGGCCCGCACCTCGTCGACTCTTCGACCGCCGCGTGCCAACCAGCGCGGCGCGAACGACTGCACGATGCCGTACCCGATGACCCACACGGCCAAGAAGCCACCCACACCACGGCCGCTCCACCCGAGCCGGTCGGCGAGGAACACCGGCAGTGCCACCACGAACCAGATGTCGCGCGAACCGAACAGGAAGAACCGCGCCGCCGACAGCCGGTTGATGGCCGACGACTTCGACAGCACCGACCGCAACGGTGGCTTCTTCTTCGACTTGCCGATGTCCTCGTTCAGGAACACGAGCAGACCCACCACGGTCAGCGCCAATGCCGCCGCCATCGAATACAGCGCGCCGTTGTAGCCCAGCCACGACAGCAGCGCCGCACCGACGAAGAACCCGACGCCCTTCAGCGCGTTCTTCGAGCCCGTCAGCACCGCCACCAGCTTGAACAACGAGCCGTCGCCCGCCACGGTTTTCACGGCGCTCTTCGAACTCATCTTCGTGAGGTCCTTGGCAATGCCCGACAGCGCCTGCATCGCCATCACGAACGTCACCGACAGCCATCGCTGCCACGACGGCGATTCGAAGGTCAGCGCCAGCAACGCCACGATCTGCAGCCCGAGACCGGCCACCAGCGTGCGATTCAGACCCCGACGAGCACCCACCCACCCGCCGAGGAGGTTCGTGAGGATGCCCATGAACTCGTAGGCGAGGAACAGGAACGCGATCGAGACCGGCGAGTAGCCGAGCTCGTTGAAATGCAGCAGCACCAACATCCGCAGCGCACCGTCGGTGAGGGTGAACACCCAGTACCCGGTTGTGACGAGGGCGTAGTTCCGCAGCTTCACGCTGTTGCACTCGGCTTCATCGAGGCGGCCACCTTGCCCACCAGCTCGGCCATTCGGTGCACGTAACCGAACTCGTTGTCGTACCAGACGAGCACCTTCAGCATTCGGCCGTCGATCACCATCGTCGACGGCCCGTCCACCACACCCGACCGCGTGTCGTTGGTGTAGTCGGCCGACACGAGTGGTCGTGCCTCGAAGCCCAGCACACCGCGCAGGTCACCGTCGGCAGCATCCCGCAGCAAGCCATTCACCTCGTCGACCGTGACCTCGCGTTGCATGGTGAACACGCAGTCGGTGAGCGAGGCGTTCAACAGCGGCACCCTCACCGCGATGCCATTCAGCTTGCCGGCCAGTTCCGGATAGATGAGCGTGATCGCCGTGGCCGAGCCCGTGGACGTGGGCACGAGGGAGTTCAACGCAGAACGAGCACGACGCAGGTCCTTGTGCGGCGCGTCGACGATCACCTGGGTGTTGGTGACGTCGTGCACGGTGGTGATGGCTCCCCGCTCGATGCCGATCCCCTCGTGCAACACCTTCACCACCGGGGCGAGGCAGTTGGTGGTGCACGAGGCAGCCGTGAC
>CAZQPJ010000401.1:0-2309 GCA_964595105.1 uncultured Bifidobacterium sp. | reverse complement strand
AGCAGTTGCAGCGGGCCAAGGCCATCGCCGAGCGCACCGAGAAGGTGCTGCAGGCACTGCCGCTGCGCGGCAAGCAGGCTGCGTGGGCCGCAACCCTCGACGAACGCAAGCTCGAGATCGACCGCGCCTACGAGTACGTGCAGCTCTACGGCCTCTACACCGAGTGCGAAGCCATCTATCAGGTCGACCGCCTGATGGAGATGTGGCACAGCCTCTCCCCCGCCGACCAGGTCGCCTTCAACTTCGACCCGACCAGCGTCGACTGGCCCACCTACGTCAGCACCATCCATCTGCCATCGATCGTGCAGCACTCTCGAGCGAAGACGAAGCCGACGAAGAACCGCATCGACCGCACGGCCCGACTGCGCAAGGGCGTGCTGGCGCCGGAACGGCACCTGGCCGCATTCGACCTCGAGAACACCCTCATCGCCAGCAACGTGGTGGAGAGCTACTCGTTCCTCGCCACTCGGCGGCTGAACATGCCCGAACGCGTCCGCTACGTGGTGCGCACGTTGGCCGAGGCGCCCACGCTCAGCAGCATCGACCGCAAGGACCGCGCCGACTTCCTGCGGTTCTTCTACCGTCGCTACGAGGACGCCCCGGTGGCGCAGATCGCCGAAGACAGCAAGGACTTGCTGGCCCAGTTGATCCTCGCCAAGTCGTTCCCGGCCGGACTGCGCCGGGTGCGCGAGCACCGCGCCATGGGGCACCGAACGATGCTCATCACCGGCGCACTCGATTTCGCCGTGGAAGGCCTGCGACCGTTGTTCGACGAAATCGTGTCGGCACGGATGAGCGTGCGACCCGACGGCACCTACAGCGGCAACCTCGCCGTCGTGCCGCCCACCGGCGAGACCAGAGCGCAGATCATCGCCGACTACTGCGACGCCGAAGGCCTGCGGCTCGACGAGTGCGTCGCCTACGCCGACTCCAGCAGTGACCTGCCGATGCTGGAGGCCGTCGGCTTCCCCGTCGCAGTGAACCCCGAGACCCGTCTGGCCGCCATCGCCCGCAAGCGTGGCTGGCTCGTGGAGAACTGGTCGAAGGCCTCGGGCGCCCCCACCAGACTGCTGCCGCTGGGCACGATGCTGTCGGACCGCGAGCGGCGTCGACGGTTCATCACCGAGGACGCCCGATGAGTCGCCTCGTCTTCTCACGCAAGCCCGCACGGTTCGCCGCCGCACGCATCGCCAGCACGCTGATGCCGGGTCGTGGCGCCGCTGTGGGCCCGTTGTCGCTCGAACCCGACGAGCAACTCCCCCTTCCCGGAACCGAGTGGGTGCGCCTGTCGCCCCGCCTGGCCGGCATCTGTGGCAGCGACCTCGCACTGGTCGACGGCACCGCCAGTGCCTACTTCGACCCGCTCGTCAGCTACCCGTTCGTGCCCGGCCACGAGGTGGTGGCCGATGTGGAGGGAACCGACCGACGAGTGGTGGTGGTGCCGGTGCTGACGTGCGAGGTGCGAGGCATCACCCCGCGCTGCACAGCGTGCGCCGCCGGACACATCAACCTGTGCGAACGGGCAGCATTCGGGCACCTCGAGCCCGGCCTGCAGACGGGCTTCTGCGCCGACACCGGCGGCGGTTGGAGCACGTCGATGGTGGCCCACACCAGCCAACTGGTCGACGTGCCCGGCGATCTCAGCGACGAGGCAGCCGTACTGGTGGAGCCCACCGCCTGCGCTGTCCACGCCGCCGCCCGCTACACCGGCGAGCACACGGTGATCATCGGCGCCGGCACGCTCGGACTGTTGACGTTGGCGGCCATCACCGCCACCCGCGACCGCGAGCGCACCGCCCCCATCGTGGTGACTGCCCGCTACCCCGAGCAGCGCCGCCTCGCCAAGGCACTCGGCGCCGACGTGGTGTGCAGCAGTGACGAGATGCCGCGCTGGGTGCGCTCGGCCACGTCGTCGCTCCTCTACGGCGACCAACTCACCGGTGGGGCGCCCCACGTGATCGACTGTGTCGGCTCCAGCGATTCGCTGCAGCAGGCCCTCCGCGTCGTGGCACCGGGCGGCGAGGTGCAGGTGGTCGGCATGCCCGGCAACGTGTCGCTGGAACTCACCTCACTGTGGCACCGGGAGTCGTGCATTCGCGGTTGCTACGCCTACACCCACGCCGACTTCGGCACGGCCATCGACGTGATCCGCCGCTTCGATCTGGGCCGACTCGTCTCGGCCACCTATCCGCTCGCTGACTACACCGACGCGATCGCCCATGCTGCCTCGGCCGGACGCCGCGGCGCCGTGAAAATCGCCTTCGACATGAGGAGCACCTGATGCCCCGCCCCGGATTCGTCCACGAGGT
>CAZQPJ010000400.1:0-2312 GCA_964595105.1 uncultured Bifidobacterium sp. | reverse complement strand
GGGGCCGTTGGGTGCGGGCTGGCTGTTCATCGTGAACGGGGTGTCGTTCGTGGCCATCCTGTGGCCGCTGTTGGCGATCGACCGCGCCGAACTGCATCCGCTGGCGCAGGCCAAGCCGGGCGGCACGCCGGTACGTGACGCGGTGAGGTTCATCGTCCGTGATCGTCGACTCCTGGTGGTGTTCGTGGTGTTCACGGTGGTCGGCACGTTCGCGTTCAACTACAGCGTGTCGCTGCTGAAGATCAGCGACGTCCGGTTCGGTGATCGGCGCCTGTTCGGACTGCTCCTCGCAGCCACGGGGCTGGGCAGCCTCGTCGGCTCGTTGCTCACCGCGCGCCGGCCCCGCATCACCACGTGGTGGTTCTTCGGCAACGGTGTCGTGCTGGGTGTGAGCGGTCTGTTCCTCGCATGGAGCCCATCGCCCTGGGCGGCGATGCTGCTCTCGTTGCCGGTGGGAGCCGGCGGTGCTGCGCTCATCGCCGGTCAGAACGCCATCGTGCAGCAGGAGGCCCCGGCCGACATGCGCGGCAGGTTGCTGGCCTTGGGCGCCGTCGCGTTCCTCGGCAGCACGCCGGTGGGGTCGCCCATCACCGGATGGGTCGCCGACCACATCGGTGCCGAATGGAGCCTCGCCTACGGCAGCATCATCACGCTCGTGGCAGTGGCCGTCGGCTTCACGTTGCGCTGGCGGTCAGTGCGCCGTGATGTTCCAGCCGACCAGCACCAACTTGCCGCGGTGCACGTTGATGGCGGCGACGGAGGCGGTGTCGTTCCACAGTCCGGCAGCCGCTGAGGCCGGCATGCCGAGCACGCGGACGGTGAGGATGCGGCTGAGGTGCCCGTGGGTGAACGCCACCACGGCCCGACCCGCTGCGGTCCGCTCGATCTTCGCGATGAAGGAGTCGCAGCGAGCGCTCACCTGCAACGCGTTCTCGCCGCCGGGGCAGCCCGTGGCGAACAGGTCCCAGTCGGGGTCACGCTGCAGGATCTCGGTGGTGGTGAGCCCCTCGTAGGTGCCGTAGTCGTACTCCACCAGCGAGGGGACGGGTTCGGCAGGGAGGTGGGGGAGCGCCAGTTCTGCCGTGTGGGCCGCACGTTGCAGCGGACTCGTGTACACCACGGGTTCCTCGCCCTGCAGCCACTGCTGCAGGATCGGCGCCACCGTGCGTGCCTGCTGTTGGCCCATCTCGGTGAGGGGCAGGTCGGTGCGGCCGGTGTGCTGGCCCGACTCCGACCACTCGGTGGCGCCATGGCGAACCAGCAGGATGAGCGACGGGAACGCAGGATGAGGCACGGACCGACAGGGTAGGCGACACTCGCAGCGCATGGCTCGTACCGTCATCTTGTGGTTCCGGCGTGACCTTCGACTGGCCGACCTCCCGGCACTGCATGCGGCAGCGGCCGACGGCGCAGTGGTGGTGCCCCTCTTCGTGGTCGACCCGGCGTTCGAACGTTCGGGAGCCCCACGGAGGGCATTCATGCGCCACGCACTCGATGCGCTCGACGAGTCGATGGGCCGCGCCCTCGTGTATCGCCACGGAGACCCTCGCCTCGTGGTGCCGGCCCTGGCTCGCGAGGTCGGGGCGACCGAAGTGCACATCACCGCCGATCACGCGCCCTATGGGCGAGGGCGCGACGCCGAGGTGGCGGCGGCCTTGGAGGGTGTCGGCGCCCGTCTGGTGACCACCGGAACCAACTACGCCGTAGCGCCGGGCACTGTTCGGAAGAACGACGGCACTTCGTATGCAGTGTTCACGCCGTTCTCGAAGGCGTGGCGCGCCGTCGGTTGGAATGCGCCGCTCGGCGTGCCGGACGTGAGGTGGCACGGCGCCCCGACCGTGCCCTGCGACGGCCCGCCGTCGGCTCCAGCGGCCTCGTGGCCCTTGTCGCCCGGCACCGAGGCGGATGCCCATGCCCGCTGGGACGACTTCCTGCCTCGTGCCGACGAGTACGCGGACCGGCGCGACCTCCCGGCGGCCGACGGCACGAGCCGTCTTTCGGCGGCCATCCGCTGGGGATTGGTGCACCCGCGGCAACTGCTGGTGTCGCTCGGCCCCGAGCGTGGCCATGAGGTGTTCGCCTCCGAACTCGGCTGGCGGGAGTTCTATGCAGATGTGCTGTTCCGACGGCCCGAGAGCGCGTGGCAGAACCTCGACCGGCGGATGGATGCAATGGTGGTCGACACCGATGCGGCGGCGAGGGCGAGGTTCGCGGTGTGCACCCAGGGCCGCACGGGCTACCCGATCGTCGAGGCCGGCATGCGGCAGCTGCCGGCCACGGGGTGGAGGCACAACCGCGTACCGATGCTCGTG
>CAZQPJ010000399.1:0-2325 GCA_964595105.1 uncultured Bifidobacterium sp. | reverse complement strand
CTACGCCTACCTGTTCCACCCGCCCGACGCTCGCCTCAGCGAAGAGGCATACGAACGGCTGCGCACCATCGGCGAGGCCACCGAGTTGGGCAGCGGGTTCAAGATCGCGATGCGCGACCTCGAGATTCGTGGCGCTGGAAACCTGCTCGGGGAGTCGCAGAGCGGTCACATCGCAGCGGTGGGCTACGACCTCTACTGCCAGATGGTGAACGAAGCGGTGTCGGAGATGAAGGGCGAGACACCGAAGGAGCCGTCGGAGCTGAAACTCGACGTGCCCACCGATGCGTACCTGCCCGTCGAGTACGTGGCCAAGGAGGAACTCCGGCTCGAGGCGTACCGTCGCCTTGCGGCCGTCACCACACAGGCCGAGGTCGACGACATCAGGGCCGAGTGGGAAGACCGTTACGGCCCCGTTCCCGAACCTGCCGACGCCCTGCTGGCCGTGGGGTCGTTGCGCGCCGAGGCGCATCGACTGGGCCTGCGCGAAGTGCAGCTCGTGGGCACGCAGGCACGCATCGGCCCCATCACCCTGAAGACCAGCGAGGAACTGCGGCTGCGCCGCCTCAGCCGAGACGCTCTCTACAAGGCAGGCCAGCAGCAGTTGGTGTTACCGCTGCGCCGTGGTGTGGAGCCTGCGTCATTCCTGGTGAACCTGCTGCGCGAGTTGGTGCCCGCCACCTGACGGGGATGCCTCAGGCGGCCGCTTCGAACTGCGCCCACACGGACTCGGCAGCGGGATGCCGCATCACTCGCTGGTGCAGGAGTTCACGCTGCTGGGCCGCCATCAGCGCAGGCTGCTCGACGGTGGCCCACCGCACGAGGCCACCCCAGAAACGGTCGATGAGTTCGCTGCCCGCCACGGTGCCGCCGTCGACCGTGCGGAACCGCACCGACGCGCACTCACCCAAGTACAGCCGCAGCGAACGGACGTGGATCTCCTCGTCGGTGCGAATGCGCTCGACGATCTCGGCGGCCTCGGCCGCCTGTGCACGGCGGTCGACGAAGAGCTCGGGCGAACGCAGCAGTTCCTGTGTGGCAGCGAAGCCGATCTCGGCCCTGAACTCGATGACGAGTAGGTTCATCAGCAACGAGAGGAGCCCCTCGATCTCGGCCCGCAGTTCGGGCATGAAGCGGGTTCCCGCCTCGGGCCGGGCAATGTTCTCGGGCGGATCGATGTCGGCGTAGGCGCCCTCGCCGAAGGCGAGATCGCGGGCCACGAACCACATCTCGTCGTGGGCGCCGATGTCGTCGATGCCACCCTCGTCGATGCCGTGCGCGCGGAGCAGGCCCTTGTGGAGGTGACCGATGGCCATCTCGGAGATGTCGTCGACGATGAACGGCTGCAGGTCGGGAAACGGCACCTCGGCCAGCAGCCGACCCTTCGCTTCGATCTTGCCGGTGATCGTGAGCGTGTTCCAGAAGGTCTCGCCGAGGCCGTTGCGCAACAGCACCTTCGACTGCGACACCGTGGGCAGGCGCACACCCCCGAGCAGCGACGAGTCGGCGTCGAGGAGCGCTCCACCACGAGCCACGAGCGCGGCCTCCCAGGCGCGCAGCGCCGGTTCGCGGACCAGCGCCCGCGGGGGCTGGTAGGTGCCGTCGGGGTGGAACCCACCGTGCATCAGGCGACCCGCCACCACGTGCGGGGCGAGGCCGGGGTGGTCGAGCATCAGCTCGTCCTCGGTGTACCGCAGGGGGGCGGTGTGCAGCGTCATGCCCCGAGCGTAGGCCGAGCGGGGCCGCTCGTCGCTAGCCTGACGGCCACCATGAGCCAGATGAAGATCCGCCTCCAGGCCCTGTCGATGCTCGACCGCGCCTTCTCCGCACTCACCGACGACGAACTCGGCACCCTTGTGGGCGCCCTGTCCGACGAACTGCGCGAGGCGGTCGACGACGTCTGCGGCGCACCGGAGGGCGGATTCTCCGACCCAGCGGCACGCGTCATGGCCGTGCGCACCACCGCCAGCCGCGGCCGCTTGAGCGGCCAACTCGAGCAATTGTCGACCCTCATCACCGACGGCTGCTTGGCGAAGTGCGTCGAGTTGCTCGGCGACAACGCCGACAACCCCACCGAGCCGCAACTGCTCGAGGTGACGCCCACGCTCATCGATGAGTTCGGCCTCGGTGGCACTCGTCTGATGCTCGCGAACTCGGTGGCCGGGGAAGCGGCCGCATCCGCGATGCTCACCCGCGTGCTGAAGCACCACGAGGAACTGGCCGTCCCCGCGGCCGAGTTGCCCACGGCTGAACTGCTGCCCGCCCCGAAGGCAGACGACGACGTGAAGGCCCGCCGCAAGGCGCTGAAGGAGAAGAAGCAGGCCGAGG
>CAZQPJ010000398.1:0-2332 GCA_964595105.1 uncultured Bifidobacterium sp. | reverse complement strand
GGCCCTCGTCGCCGACCCCGGCGCCGACGCCGCCGGCGCTCCGGGCTCGGGCCGCACCACCCGCGGCGATGCGCCGGAATGGCTTCCCATCGTGATGGCCGACTCGCCCGTGAATGGGTGGCGACGCCTGTGGCGCTGGCGGCTGGGCGACAACGCTTGGCAGCTGGTCTCGCCCGACTCCGTGACCTGTTGGGAGGCCGCCTGGTCGGGGTCGACCCGAGTGGTGGCGGTTGCCTCGGATCGCCCCGAGGAAGCGGCATGGTTCGCGGCGCGACTCGTCGAGATCGATCTCGATGACCGATCGATGCGCACGCTCCCCACCGGCGTTGGGTGCGTCGGCCTGCCGGCCGCCACTGCGGACGGGCGCCTCGTGGCTTCCGTCGCCGCGACCTGTAGCGACCGCACGGTCGTGGCTGGCGACGTCATGCTCGTCGATCGGTCCACCGGTAGTGGACGCATCATCGATCTGCACGGTATCGACGTCACCTGGCAGGCGTTCCGCCCGTCGGGCCACCTTGTGGTGGCCGGCCAGCGAGGTCTTGCCACCGTGGTGGCGACCTTCGACCCCAACACCGGTGCAGTGGAGGAGTTGTGGGAATCCACCGACCTGACGTGCGGGCAGCGCTACCCCGAACTGTCGGTGTCCGACGGCGGTATCGCGATGGTGCTCGAGGGATATCGCCAACCGCCCGAACTGTCCCAGCTGCGAACCGACGGACCGCAGGTCATCTCTCGACTGCGTCATGCGGGACACGACGCGGTGCTTGCCGACGCCGGTCGCGTCGAGACGGTCACATGGGACTCCGTCGACGGAACACCGATCGATGGACTCGTCATCGTGCCGGACCGCGAGGGGCCGCATCCCACGATCACCTACATCCACGGTGGGCCGATCTGGGCATGGCGAGCCAGGTGGTCGATGGGCTACGCCTACACGCTCCTGCTCGCTCGGCTCGGGTTCGCCGTCTTCCACCCCAACCCCCGTGGCAGCACGGGGAAGGGTGAATCGTTCCGGGCCGCCGTCCTCGGCGACCTTGGTGGTGCAGAGGTGGACGACGTCCTCACGGGCAATGACGCACTCGTCAAGGCGCACATCGCCGACCCCGACCGATTGGGCGTGTTCGGTGGCAGCCACGGAGGCTTCATGGCGGCATGGATCATCGCCACCACCGACCGGTTCCGCGCGTCGGTGCCGTACTGCCCGGTCACCGAGTGGTCGTTCATGCGCTACACCACCAACGACATGGCAGCCCAGGACCATCTGCTGGCGGGTCGCCCCGGCCGCGACCCGCTGGGCGCCGTCGAGCACATCACCACACCCACCTTGGTGGTCACTGGGAGTCGGGACTTGATCACCCCCGCCAGCCAAGGCCTCGCCTTCCATCGTGCGCTCGCCGAGCAGGGTGTCGCCACCGGCTACGTGGAGTATCCGCTGGAGGGTCATGGGGTGCGCAGTTTCCCTGCGCAGATCGACTTCTCGGCCCGAGTGGTCGGCTGGTTCGAGCACCACCTCGCCGCCGTTCCGGCGAGCTGATCGCCGCGACCTTTCCGAGGCGCGACGCTCGAGAGATCGGCAGTAGCTCGATCCGATTGCCGAGCACGTAGTCTTTGCCACGATTCTTCACGCAAAGCCTCAGGCGGAGCTCTGCGCGAAGGTCCCGCTCCCGTGGGAATGCTGCCGAAATGCTCCGGCCCTGCTGACGGATGGAGCGCCGCTGACCCGATCAGATGGGCGACCGCACTCGAGTTCGTTGGTCGGGCCACTCAGGCGTTGAGTGGTGCCACGGCGCGGACGACGAGTCGTTCAACCCGTCCGGTTGTTGAAGATGCCCAGTGCGAATTCCCTGAACTCTGGTGTGACTTTCGAAGGTGCGCCTGCGTCGAACGGTGGCTGAGGGTCGTACTCAATCGCAAGCTGGATCAGCTTGGCCATCTCGTCACCTGCGAGCGCAGCGACAAGAGCGAGACCCATGTCGATACCCGACGAGACTCCGGCCGCCGTGATGATCTTGCCGTGTGTGACAACCCGTTGCTCAGTGGGAAGTGCGCCGAGGCTCTGGAGCCGCTCGTAGGAGGCCCAGTGGGTGGTCGCGGGTAGCCCGTCGAGAAGTCCAGCGTGGCCAAGGTAGATGGAGCCGGTGCAGACACTGGTCGTCCATTGGGTGGTTGGGTGGATTCGCTGAACGAATCTGACGACGTCATTGTTGGCGTCGATGTTGCGGTCGGCGAAACCCCCCGGCACGACGACGACGTCTAGGCCGTCGACGTCGTCAAACGTTCGGGTTGCCTCGAGCGTCAAGGCCCCCGAGTGGTCGATCACTGGGCCCCGCTC
>CAZQPJ010000397.1:0-2356 GCA_964595105.1 uncultured Bifidobacterium sp. | reverse complement strand
TCGTCGGCGGCGATGGCGTCGTTCTCGTTGACGATCGGGATGCAGCCGAGCTCCATCAGGCGATTCAGCGTCTGCCGCGCGTGCAGGTACTGGCGGCGGCCGCCGAAGTCGTGCGGCACCAGCAGCACCTGTGCGGCCACCAACCCGTGTCGGTCGAGCGAACGGTTGTAGGTCTCCATCAACCGACTCTGACCGGCCGCCGAGATGGCCTGCAGGGTGGGCATGTCGGTGGGCCGGGCACCGAGACCCAGCGCGGCCACGCCAGCCGACACTGCGCCCGAGCTGACGAGGATCACCTCGTGGCCCGCGGAGCGCAGCGCCGCCAACTGGTCGCACACGCCGTCGATGACCGCCGTGTCGATCACCCCGAGGTGGTCGGTGAGCGACGAGGTGCCGATCTTGGCAACCACGCGCATGCTCAGACTTCCTCCTGGTACTCGAAACTGAAGCCGGCGATCCACACCACGTCGCCGTCGCGCGCACCGGCCTTCGCGAGCATCTTGGGAACGCCGAGGCGCTTCAACTGGAAGTCGATGTACGAGAGGGCTTCCGGCGTGGTGACGTCGTTGAGGGCAACCACGCGCTCGACCTGCTTGCCCACGAGGCGGAACTCGCGCTCGTCGAGCCGCTCCACTCGGGCGCCTTCGGGCTCGGGCCGGATGATGACGATGCCCTCCGACTCGGGCTGCGACTGACGCGCTTGGTAGACGAGCTCCGACATCTTCTGCACCAGTTCGCGCACGCCCTGATTGGTGACCGAACTGATGGCCATGCCGTCCCAGTCGAAGATGGCGCTGTCGCTCTTGGTGCCCACCACCACGCGAGGCCGGTCGAGGAGATCGGGCTGGTACTGCCCGAGTTCGTTCAGCAGGATGCGCTCCTGCTCGTGCGGGTCGGGCCCCTCGATGTCGTTGAGGTCGAGCATCACGCACAGCACACGAGCCCGTTCGATGTGCTTCAGGAAGCGGTGCCCGAGGCCCTTGCCCTCGCTCGCGCCCTCGATGAGGCCGGGGATGTCGGCCACCACGAACTCGCTGAGGCCGGGGAAGCGGACCACGCCGAGGTTGGGCTCGAGCGTGGTGAACGGGTAGTCGGCGATCTTCGGGCGCGCTGCGCTGATGACGCTGATGAGCGTGCTCTTGCCCACGTTGGGGAAACCCACGAGCGCCACGTCGGCCATCAGCTTCAGTTCGAGCTTCAGCCAGCGCTCCTCACCGTGCTCGCCCTGCTCGGCGAACGACGGTGCCCGACGGCGATTGGAGAGGAACTTCGCGTTACCGCGACCGCCGCGGCCACCGGCCGCCGACATCCACCGATCGCCGTGGTGGGCGAGGTCGGCCAGCAGTTCGCCGGTGTACATGTCGGTCACCACGGTGCCCTCGGGCACGTGCACCTCGAGGTCCTTGCCCCGGCGACCGTGCATGTCCTTGCCCTGACCGTGCACACCGTTCTCGGCCTTGCGATGCGGGTGGTCCTTGAACGCCAGCAGCGACGCGACGTTGCGATCGGCCACCAGCCAGATGTCGCCACCCTTGCCGCCGTCGCCGCCGTTCGGACCGCCGAAGGCGACCGGACCCTCGCGACGGAACGACACACAGCCGGCGCCACCGTCGCCGGCCTGCACGTTCAGTTGCGCTTCGTCGACGAACCCGCTCATAGGACCTCCAGAGGCTACCGGTACGCTGGCAGCCGATGGCCGACATGGACGAACGCGCCGAACGCTGGGCCTCGACGATGGCGGGGCATGCATCGTCGGGAATCCGACTCGCCCACGCCGATTCGTGGGCCGGCAGCGGCAGTCGACAACTGCTCCCCCGCGCTGCCCGAGAGGAACGCGAGCACGGGATGCTGGCGACGCTGGCCACCCGCAGCCACGGCGCCGGCGAACGCGCCGTCGAGGAAGAGCCGGATGAGTGGCGCACCTGCTTCGAGCGCGACCGCGACCGCATTCTCCACGCAGCCGCGTTCCGTCGCCTCGCCGGCAAGACACAAGTGTTCGTGTTTCCCGACGACCACCAACGCACCCGCCTCACCCACGCGTTGGAGGTGGCCCAGGTGGCGGTCAGCGTGGCGAGGGCCCTCGGCCTCAACGTGGCGCTCACCGAGGCCATCGCGCTCGGTCACGACTGTGGCCACGGCCCGGGCGGCCACGCCAGCGAGGATGCGCTGAGCCCCTACGTGCCCGGCGGCTTCGACCACGCCACCTGGGGTGCCGACGTGACCCTCAACTCGCTGAACCTGTGCCACGAGACGCTCGACGGCATCCGCAACCACTCCTGGAGCCGCCCCGCCCCGGCCACCCCCGAGGGCGAGGTGGTGAGCTGGGCCGACCGCATCGCCTACGTGTGCCACGACT
>CAZQPJ010000396.1:0-2368 GCA_964595105.1 uncultured Bifidobacterium sp. | reverse complement strand
GCTCAACTGGGGCATCACGCTGCCCACCGGTCATCCGTTGCGCGACCGGTATCCCCACCGCTACGGCCCGCACGTGCTGCCCGAGGCAGCGGTGCCCGGCATCACCGAGGTGCTCAACCGTTTCCATCACGACATCGAACAACTGCAGCGGCGGCTCCTGCGCATCATCGCCGAAGGTCTCGGCTGCCACGAGTCGTTCTTCGACGAGATGACCCACCACGGCGCCACGCTCACCCGCGCCATCCGCTACCCACCCATGACCCAGGCGCCGGGGGAGCAGCACGTGTGGGCCGGCTCGCACGGCGACATCAACCTCATCACCGCCCTGCCGCGCGCCACCGCGCCGGGCCTGCAGGTGCTGGTCGACCACCAGTGGGTCGACGCGGTCGCACCCGAGGGACAGGTCATCATCAACACCGGCATGATGCTCGAGCGCATCACCAACGGCGTCATCCCCACTGGCATCCATCGGGTGGTGGCCGCGCCGGGGTACGAGGGAGAGCGTTACAGCGTGGTGCAGTTCTGTCATCCCACACCCTGGACGCTGTTGACCCCGCTCGCATCGTGCATCACGCCGGAGCACCCGCAGCGCTACTCGGCGATGGTGAGCGCCGACGCGCTCGATCTGGTGCTCTACGAGATCAACCTCGTCGAGCACGCCCGCAGGGTGAGCTGACATGACCGACGCCACGGGCGGCCGCCCGCGCGGCGGCTACTCCGGCGACGTGGTGGTGGCCGTCGACATCAGCGGCACCTCGCTCGACGTCGGACTCGTCACGATGCAGGGGGATCTCATCGACCGTGATGGCGTGGAGGTGGACCATCACCTCCAGGCCGACGCGCTGTTCCTCAGCCTCCGGGCGGTCATCGACACGCAGATCGAACGAGCGCGCAGCCACCACCGACTCCGCCCTGCCGCGGTCGGTGTCGGTTCGTCGGGCCCGGTCACCCGCGACGTGGAGGCCGTGTCACCCGTGAACATCTCGGCGTGGCGCAACTTCCCGTTGCGCGAACGCCTGGCGATGGCCACGACGCTGCCCGTGTTCGGCGACACCGACGCGAAGGCGTTGGCGCTCGCCGAAGGCTGGCTCGGCGCAGCCCAGGGCCGCGACAGTTTCCTCGCCATCGTCGTGTCGACCGGCGTGGCGGGCGGCATCGTGCTGAACGGCCAACTGCTCGAGGGTGCCGAGGGGAACGCCGGTCACGTCGGTCACATCACGGTCGAACCGAACGGCCGACGATGTGCCTGCGGTGCCCGCGGGTGCCTGGAGGCCGAGGCCTCGGGCCTGGCGGTGGAAGCCATCACGGGTCGGCCTCACACCTCACCCACCTACGAGATCATGCAGCGCACCGGCAGGCTGGTGGGCCGCGCGGCCGCCTCGGTGTGCAACCTGCTCGACCTCGATCTCGTGGTGGTGGGCGGCTCGGTCGCCCTCGGGTTCGGCGCCACGTTCTTCAACTCGGCGCAGGAGGCACTCGACGAGCACGCCCGCCTTGCATTCTCACGCGGCGCTCGCATCACCCCGGTACGCCTCGGCGAGCGCGGGCCACTGGTGGGTGCCGGCGCGATGGGTGTCCGTGGTCTGTTGAGGTCGCGCCGCTCCCACATCTGACGGTGTGCGATGATGTCCCGCATCAGTAGCACTCGTGCGATCGGCCTCGGGGGGATGACGTGACCAAGATCCGCAGTACCGACACTTCGAACATGGACGACGCCCGCGGCAAGGGCGGCGGTGGAGGCGGCCTCGGTGGCGGCCTGCCCGGTGGCTTCAAGATTCCGGGTATGGGCGGTGGCGGCGGAGGCGGCGGCCTCCCCGGCGGCGCGATGGCCGGCGGCGGCATCATGGGCGTGCTCGTGCTGTTGGCCGCGATGTTCCTGCCGCAGTTGATGGGCGGCGGCGCGAGCCAGGCGGTCACGGGTCCGGCGGGTCCGTCGGGCAACAGCGCGGGTGCGTGCAGCACCGAGCTCGAGCAGATCGTGTGCGGTGCCACGAACGACACCCAGCAGTACTGGGCCAAGGCGTTGCCGAAGTACTTCGGCGTGCAGTACCAGCAGACGAAGACCCGACTGTTCAACGCTCCCATCCAGACCGGTTGCGGCAGGGGGAGCCCCGAGACCGGCCCGTTCTACTGTCCGGCCGACTTCCTCGTGTACATCGACCTCGGGTTCCTGCAGCAGATCGAGAACCAACTGGTCGGCACCACCAGTGACCTCGCCGAGCAGTACATCGTTGCCCACGAATACGGCCACCACGTGCAGAACGTGCTCGGCACCAACGCGAAGGTGCAGGCCGCGTCGCGGAAGAACCCGAAGAAGGCCAACCAGTACTCGGTGGCCCTCGAACTGCAGGCCGACTGCTACGCGGGT
>CAZQPJ010000395.1:0-2376 GCA_964595105.1 uncultured Bifidobacterium sp. | reverse complement strand
CGCACGATCTTCGCCCTGTCCGAACCCGCCGCCGTCACCGCCCGCTGGGACGAAGTCGCTGACACCCTTGAGGCCCGCTTCCCGAAAGCCGCCGCGTCGATGCGTGACGCCAAGCTCGACGTGCTCGCCTTCAGCCAGTTCCCCGTCGTTCATTGGCGCAAGATCTGGTCGAACAACCCGCTCGAACGGCTGAACAAGGAGATCAAGCGCCGAACGAACGTGGTCGGGATCTTCCCGAACGACAAGGCCGTGATCCGTCTCGTTGGTGCCGTGCTCGCCGACCAGCACGACGACTGGATCATCGCCCGCCGCTACCTCACCGACAGCTCGTTGGCAGAACTCGACAGCTCGCGCGACACTGACACCACCTCAGCCACCAGCATCACAACCGGCAACTGAGCAACACCAGGTATCACGCCTGAAAGCCCACCACCTGACGGGGCTCTGTCCTCCGAATCGTGGCGAATGCCGTCTCCGAGGGGTCGGAATCCGAGCACGGTGAAACGTCAGGTGTCATCGGCCGCCTCGAGGACGTCGGCATGTGTCACCGAGGAGTCGGAATCCGAAAAAGGTGAAACGGAGAGGGGTGGGGCCGGGTAGGGCCGGGCGGACCCGGGCAGACCCGGCCTGACCCGGGCTGAGCCGAATGGCGTTGGGTGGGAACTGCCCGGGTTGAGCGGGGTCGGGTGAGCGGGGCCGGGTGAGCGGGGTCCGGGTGAGCGGCGGTACCGTGCCCCCTGTGCAGCGCCTTCTCGACGACTGGTTCGCCCGTGACCTCGCCGGTCTGTACGAGCCGTGGCAGGCCGCCACCCCGCCCTCGCCGTCGCTGCTGGCGCTGAACGAACCGTTGGCGCAAGAACTCGGACTCGACCCCGCCGAGTTGGCCACCGCCGACGGCATCGCCACGTTGGTCGGCTCGACGCTGCTGCCCGGGTCGCGTCCCGTGGCCCAGGCGTACGCCGGTCACCAGTTCGGTGGCTACTCGCCTCGCCTGGGCGATGGAAGAGCACTGCTGCTCGGCGAGTTGATCGACCCACACGGCCGCCACCTGGATCTGCACCTGAAGGGTTCGGGCCGCACCCCGTTCGCCCGAGGCGGAGATGGCAAGGCCGCGGTGGGCCCGATGCTGCGCGAGTACGTGATCAGCGAGGCCATGCACGCCCTCGGCATTCCCACCACCCGGTCGCTGGCGGTGGTGGCCACCGGTGAACTCATCGCCCGTGAGACCCCGCTGCCCGGGGCAGTGCTCACCCGTGTGGCGGCAAGCCATCTGCGCGTCGGTTCGTTCCAGTTCGCCGCAGCATCGGGTGATCTCGACCTGCTCGGTCGACTCACGCGGCACGCCATCGACCGCCACCATCCGCACGCTGCGGAGGCCGCCAACCCACCGCTGGCGCTGTTCGAGTCGGTGCTCGAAGCCCAGGCGTCGCTGGTGGCGAAGTGGATGCTGGTCGGCTTCATCCACGGAGTGATGAACACCGACAACATGACCATTTCGGGTGAGACCATCGACTACGGGCCCTGCGCCTTCCTCGACCGATACCACCCGGCCACGGTGTTCAGTTCCATCGACCACCACGGCCGATACGCCTTCGGCAACCAACCCGTGGTGGCGCAGTGGAACCTCGCCCGGCTCGCCGAGGCGCTGCTGCCGCTGATGGCCGACTCGGTGGAGCGTGCGGTGCCGTTGGCCACCGAGGCGCTGCAGCGATTCACCGACCGCTTCGACCATCACTGGAACGCCGGCATGCAGGCGAAGTTGGGCCTCGTGGGGCAGCCCGCCGACGAAGCCCTCCTCGACGACCTCCTGGCGATGCTGGAAGCCAACGCGGTCGACTTCACCGGCTTCTTCCGGTCGCTGTCGACGGCGGTGCGCGGCGACACGTCGATCACCCGCTCGCTCGTGGCCGACACCTCGGCGTGCGATGCGTGGCTGGCGCGCTGGAGCGCGGCCCTCGGCGATCTCGGCGACCTCGACGACAACACTGCTGCGGCGATGGACCGGGTGAACCCCGTGTACATCCCGCGCAACCACCTGGTGGAGGAAGCACTGACGGCCGCCACCAACGGCGACACGGCGGCGGTGCATCAGTTGGTGGACGTGCTCCGCCAACCGTTCACCGAGCGCCCGGGTCTGGAGCGCTACGCGGCGGCTGCGCCCGAGGGTGGTGCGCCCTATCGCACCTTCTGCGGCACCTGACCCGACCGGTCGGGTCCCCACGGCTGGCCCACTGCATCCGAACTGCACTGGTGGCCGAGGCGCTGGGAGTTCCGCTCGACCTGATGCGGATGACCGGCACCACCCCGTTCAGCCCACCCACTCAGCCCATGTAGATGGTGCGCCGCTTCGCCACCGAGTCGCGGTCGACCGGATCG
>CAZQPJ010000394.1:0-2377 GCA_964595105.1 uncultured Bifidobacterium sp. | reverse complement strand
ACCGGGGTGTGGCCGTGCACTCGGATGGCAGGCACGCACTCGGATGGCAGGCACGCACTCGGATGGCGGGCACGCACTCGGATGGTGGGGTGGGGGTGGGGGTGGGGATGCCGGGGTTCTAGGGTGGCGGGATGGCGGATGACCTGTGGGAGACACATGCCGAGTGGTGGATCGACGGGTTCACCGCCGGCGCCGATCCTGAGTACGAGGAGCAGATTCTGCCGCTGGCAGCGCGTGAACTGCAGGGTGCCAGACGGGTGCTCGACATCGGCTGCGGTGATGGGCAGGTGAGCCGGTTGGCCTCCGCGCTCGGGGCCGAGGTGGTGGGCGTCGATCCCACATGGAACTGCGTGCGGGTGGCGGGCGAACGGGGCACCAACGTGGCCCGAGCCGGCGCGGCGGCCCTGCCGATTGCCGACGCCTCCTTCGACGCCGTGGTGGCGTGTCTGGTGTTCGAGCACATTCGCGAGGTCGACCAGGCGATCGCCGAGGTGGCGAGGGTGCTGCAACCGGGCGGGCGGTTCTGCTTCTTCCTCAACCATCCGCTGCTGCAGACGCCCAACAGTGGCTGGATCGACGACCAGTTCCTCGACCCGCCGGAGCAGTACTGGCGCATCGGCGAGTACCTCGTGGAGAACGAGACCATCGAGGAGGTGGAGAAGGACGTGTTCATCCCGTTCATCCACCGACCGCTCAGCCGCTACGTCAACACTCTCTCGCGCAATGGCCTGCTGTTGGAGTGGATGGAGGAACCCGCCCCGCCGCCGGGATTCCTCGCCAAGGCGGAGGAGTACGCCGCAGCATCCACCATCCCGCGTCTGCTCTATCTCCGTACCCGGCGGCTGTAGCCGCCTACAGTTCGCTCGTGGCCGACATCCTGCTCATCACCGGCATGTCGGGTGCCGGTAGGTCCGGCGCCGCGGGTGTGCTCGAGGACCTTGGTTGGTACGTCATCGACAACCTGCCCACCGAGCTCGTCGACACCATCGTCGAGTTGGTGGGCCGACCTGGCAGCGACATCCACCGCCTCGCGCTCGTCGCCGGTCGGCAGCACGTGGAGCTGCTGCCGAAGGTGTCGTCGCTCCGGGCCGACGGTCACACCGTGCGGATGTTGTTCCTCGATGCCTCCGACTCGGCGTTGGTGAAGCGGTACGACGCCACCCGGCGAAAGCATCCGCTCGATGGCGAGGCGTCGGGTCTCGTGGAAGCCATCGCGCTCGAACGCACCCTGTTGGAGCCGGTGAAGGCCGCCGCCGATCTCGTGATCGACACCAGCGACCTCAACGTCCACCAGCTGAAGGCGAAGTTGCTGGCCGCCTTCGACGACGTCGGTGAGGCGAGTCGCCTGCAGATAGCGGTCGAGAGTTTCGGCTTCAAGCACGGGCTCCCCATCGATGCCGACATCGTGATGGACGTCCGCTTCCTGCCGAACCCCCACTGGGACGAGCAGTTGCGGCCGTTGACCGGCCACGACCCTGCGGTGCGCGATTTCGTGCTCGAGCGTGCCCAGGCCAGCGACTTCCTCGACCGGTTCGAAGGGTTGATGCTGTCGCTGCTGCCGTCGTACGGCGCCGAAGGGAAGAGTTACCTCACCGTGGCCATCGGATGCACCGGTGGCCGGCACCGCAGCGTGGCAGTGGTGGAGGAACTCGCCGAACGCCTGCGCAGCCACGGCCATGCAGTGCGCACCGGCCACCGGGACCTGAGTCGCTGACACCGCCGCGACTAGGCTTCGCCCGTCTTCCCACCAAGTGAAAGGAACGCAACCATGACGGTTCGCGTGGGCATCAACGGTTTCGGACGTATCGGCCGCAACTTCTTCCGTGCAGCGAAGCAGCGCGGTGCCGACATCGACATCGTGGCCGTGAACGACCTCGGCTCGCTCGAGCAGATGGCGCACCTCCTCAAGTACGACTCGGTGCTCGGCGTGCTGCCGCAGACCATCAAGGCCAGCAAGGGCGGCATCAGCGTCGATGGTGACGAACTCCGCGTCCTCAGCGAGCGCGACCCGAAGGCCCTTCCGTGGGGCGATCTCGGCGTCGACGTGGTCATCGAGAGCACCGGCATCTTCACGTCGCGCGACAAGGCGGCGATGCACCTCGAGGGCGGTGCGCCGTTGGTGATCGTGTCGGCTCCCTGCGACGGTGCCGACGCCACGTTCGTGTACGGCGTGAACCACAAGGACTTCGACTTCAAGACCCAGAAGGTCATCAGCAACGCCAGCTGCACCACGAACTGCTTCGTGCCGTTGGTGAAGGTGCTCGACGACGCGTTCGGCGTGGAGCAGGGCCTCATGCAGACGGTGCACGCGTACACCGGCGACCAGCAGTTGGTCGACGGCCCGCACAAAGACCTGCGCCGTGCCCGGGGCGCCGCC
>CAZQPJ010000393.1:0-2383 GCA_964595105.1 uncultured Bifidobacterium sp. | reverse complement strand
CTGCCCACCGAGGACGATGCCATGCCACTGGTGGGCTGGGCGGCCTGACGGACGCACGTCCTCAGTCGGATGCGGCACACTGGGGGCGTGACCGATTCACCGCGCCGCCGAACACTGCGTCTGCGCACCCGCGTCACCCTGTTCTTCTCGCTCACCGCCCTTGCTGCCAGCCTCGGTCTCGCCGCCGTGACGTACGCGGTGTCGCGCACCTTCCTCATCGAGCAACGCCAGCAAACGGCCCGCGCCCAGGCCTACGCCAATGCCAAGACGGTGAAGGACCAGTTGCTGCTGACCCAGACCTTCGACGTGCTCGACCTGCGCACCGAGAGCGGTGGCTTCCCGCTGCTCATCATCGACGGCCGACCGTTCGTGAGCGACCTCTACTCGGTCGACGCATTTCCCATCGAACTGCGCACCTCGGTGAGCCAGGGCGGCAGCGGACAGCAGCGTTTCGAGTACCGCGGCGAACCGTACGTGGCGGTGGGCATCGCCATGCCGGCCGTGAACGCCCAATACCTCGAGGCGTTCCCGATGGATGGCACGCAGCGCAACCTGCGCGCCATCGCTACCGCGCTCCTGGTGGGCTCGGCCGTCACCATGGTGCTGGCCGGGTTCCTCGGCTGGTGGACGAGCCGACGCCTGCTTCGCCCACTCTCGCGTGTTGCCACCGCCGCCGGTGAGATCGCCTCAGGTGGCCTCGACGCACGCATGCAGCCCGAGAACGACCCTGACCTCGACCGCCTCGCGAGTTCGTTCAACGACATGGCCGACGCCGTGCAGACGCGCATCGAACGTGAGGCGCGTTTCGCCAGCGACGTCAGCCACGAGCTTCGCTCGCCGATCACTGCGCTCACCGCTGCGGTGGAGGTGCTCGATGGTCGACGGGGCGAACTGCCCGAGCGCACCCAACAGGCGCTCGACGTGGTGGTCACCCAGGTACGCCGGTTCGACCACATGGTGATCGACCTGCTCGAACTGTCGCGTATCGATGCGGGTTCCACCGAACTGCATCGCGAGGACGTCGACATGCGCAACCTTCTGCCCCGCATCGCCCAGCGGTACGGCTTCGCCGACGTGCCAGTGGATGTGGGCGACGCAGTGCCGACACCCGTGCGCATCGACAAGCTCCGGTTCGAACGCGTGGTCGCGAACCTGCTGGAGAACGCACGCGAACACGGCGGCGGCCCCATCCGCGTGTCGCTCGACGTGCGCGGCCGAGGCGGCCTGATGCTGTCGGTCGATGACGCCGGGCCCGGCGTGGCGCGCAGCGAGCGGACACGCATCTTCGAACGCTTCGCCCGAGGCAGCGCGGCTCGGCATCGAGTGGGCACCGGACTCGGCCTCGCGCTCGTGGCCGAACACGCCCAGGCCCACGGCGGCGAAGCCTGGGTGGAAGACCGTCCAGGTGGCGGCGCACGGTTCATCGCCAGTTTCGCGGAGGCGTGGTGATGCGCGCCCGCGTGATGGCTCAGCTCGGCTGCATCGGACTGCTCGTCGCCGCGTGCGGCGTGGTGGGCGACGGCAAGGTCGACAACCTCAATCCCCCCTTCGGCCTCAACGACACCGCGCTCGCCACCACCACTTCCGTCGAACCCACCACCACGGCACCCACCACCACGGCGGCGAATCTCGAAACCACCACCACGCTGGTGCAGACCGAAGCGGTACGGCTGTACTTCATCACGGGCAGCCAACTCCTCTACGTGGAGACCGCGCTAGCGACACCGGCGGCACTGCAGCAGATCGTCGCCACCCTGCAACTCGGCACAGAACCGCTCGGCGACCTCGGCGCAGGGCTCCGCAGCGCAGTGCCATCGACAGCCGACATCCGCGTGCTCGACACCGGCACCGGCATCGCCGCCGTCGAGCTGCCCGTAGGGTTCTTCGACGGGGTGCCGGCGCTCGATCAGCGACTGATGATCGGCCAACTGGTGCTCACCCTCACCGACAGCCGCGGCATCGGGCAGGTGCAGTTCAACGTGGCCGTGCCGAAGGCCTCGGGCGAGGTGGTGCGCGCTGGCGCGGCACTGGCCCGCAACGACTTCGTGTCGCTGCTGGTGAACGCTCCCCGCGGGTAGCGTGACCTCCTCATGCGCAGCGGATTCATCACCCTCGTCGGCCGCCCGAACGTGGGCAAGAGCACTCTGGTGAACGCCATGTGCGGCCGCAAGGTGAGCATCGTCAGCGACAAGCCGCAGACCACTCGCACACGGGTGCGCGGCGTGCTGACCACCCCCGAGGCGCAGCTCGTGTTCGTCGACACGCCCGGCCTCCACAAACCCGTCACCGCACTCGGCGAGCGTGTGAACGCCACGGCGCTCACCGTCTGGGTCGTGGACGACGATGCCGCCGTGTTGAAAGCGTTGTCCCGCCTGCTGCGTTC
>CAZQPJ010000392.1:0-2389 GCA_964595105.1 uncultured Bifidobacterium sp. | reverse complement strand
CATGCGCTGGGCGAGGCTGCGCTCGACTTGCGAGAGCTCGCTGCGCTGCGGCGCATCATGGCCACCATCCGCCTCACCCCGCCGAGGCGCCGCACCCGGCGGACCCAGGCCCAGGCTGCCGGGCGCCGCCTGCACATGCGTCGAATGGTGCGCGAGACCATGCGCCGACAGGGCGACCCGGTCGACTTCGTGTGGGCCGAACGCCGTCGCAGGGTGCGGCCGCTGATCCTGCTGCTCGACGTGTCAGGCAGCATGGCCGACTACTCCCGAAACCTGCTGCAGTTCGCCTACTCGGCCCGGCGCTCCAACGGCCGGGTGGAGGTGTTCTGTTTCGGCACCCGCCTCACGCGCATCACCAAGCAACTCGACCGCCGCCGCCCCGACGAGGCGATGGCCCGAGCCGCCGCCAGCGTGTTCGACTGGGACGGGGGCACGCGCATCGGTGACTCGCTGGCCACCTTCGTGAGGGTCTGGGCGCGCCGCGGCCTCACCCGCGGCGGCATCGTGGTGATCTGCAGCGACGGCCTCGACCGTGGCGACCCCGAGGTGCTCGACACGGCACTGGCGCAACTCGACCGGCTGAGCCATCGCATCGTGTGGATGAACCCGCACCGCGGCGACAACCCGGCGCACCGACCAAACTCGATGGGCATGCTGGTCGCCGAGCCCTACATCGACGATCTCCAGAGTGGCCACAACCTGCGGAGTCTCGAGGACTTCGCCCGAGCACTCCCTTCGATGCGATGAAGCACTCCCAATCCTTCAGCACAACCGTGAGGAACCAACGATGAGGTACAGCGTGTCCGTCGTCGCCGAGGGCGACCGTGAGATCGAGCTCGCCGAGGTGGTCGAGTTGGCCGACGCCGTGGCGCACCTGGGCGGAATCGCCAGTGGCGCGGGCTCGACCAGTTACGGCGCGCAGCTCCTGGTGGAGGCATCCGATTCCGACCAAGCGGTCGATCTCGCCATTCCCCTGTTCATCGAGGCGGCACGACGCGCCGGCATGCCCGACTGGCCCGTCACCCGCGCCGAGACCATCAGCGAGGACGACGACATGGGGGCGTGGGAGGAATGATCCGACTCGGATCATTGGCCGGCTACCCGTTCGAGGGCCCGCGCACGCTGGCGGGATGGACCGCCCCGGCACGCGCGGCGGTGTACGCCGTGCTCTCGCGCAACGATGCCGAGCGCAAGCCGAACCAGTACTCGGTGATCTTCGTCGGTCACAGTGACGACCTGAGCCAGGAGCGTTTCCCGTTCAAGCACCCGTACGCGCCCGACTGGATCAAGCGCGCGGGCAGCAAGTGGAACCTTCACATCTGCACCTACGAGGTGCCCGGTGGCCTGCCGTCGCACCGCGAGCAGATCGCCCGCGAACTCATCAGCGTCTACAAGCCCAGTTGCAACCCGGAACAGTTCGACGCCACGTGGAAGGCCGAATGGATCGGGTCCTACTCGGCACCCACCACCGGCCCGCTCACCACGTCCGACAGCCCGCCCGACCGGCCACAGTGACCGGCACGGCGCGGCGACGTCAGTCGGGCTTGCGGTAGCCCACGCCCTCGAGTTGACGCGAGCGGCGGGTGCCCATCGCGGGCTTGGCCGGCGGACGCTCGGTGCCCTCGGGCTCGGGCTGGTAGGTGGCGCCGGTGACGATGCCCTCGGCGAAGCCATAGAGCAGCGGGAGGGCACCTGCGATGACACCACCGGTGCGGTTGATGCGCTCGACACCCGGCTCGATGACCTCGGCGTTCTTCTTGATGTCCCAGACCAGATTGGCGGCTTCCTCGAGACCCTGGGCAACACGGGTCAACTGACCGCCCACGATGAAGAGGTAGATGGCAAGGCCTGCGATGAGCAGGACGATGTCGATGACAGTGAGGACGATGAGCGTGGTCATGAGCGCACCTTGTCGAGAACTCGGCCGAGGAAGAGGTGGTGCTCGAGGCCTTCGGCGAGCACTGCGTCGACTCGGGCGGCGGTCTGAGCGATGAGCGCCGTGTCGTTGGTGTTGGCCTTCGCCTGCTCGAGCGTGGCCTTGATGGCGGTGACCCGCCGATCGATGGTGCGCACCAGCACCACCAGGATGGTGAGCAGTGCGGCAACCGCCAGCACCACCACGAACCCGGCGATCACGGCGACCCACCAGAGGGTCTCTTGCGTGTCGGTGAGTGCGACCACGTCAGCCTCCCAGCTTCTGGCGCCCACGGCGCAGACCGTCGACGATGATCTCCGCCGACTCGATGGTGGTGTTCAGTTCCTTCAGCGCAGCCGTGTTGGTGACGGCCGAACCGAGATCGGCGTTGATGCGCTGGGCCTGACCACCGATGGAGCGGGCCAGCAGCAGGATGGGCACCACGAGGGCCACCACTGCCAGCACCACCACGAT
>CAZQPJ010000391.1:0-2416 GCA_964595105.1 uncultured Bifidobacterium sp. | reverse complement strand
CGAGGTGCGTCACGATGATGGTCGCTCCGAGGGCCGGAAGCGAAATCCAAGCGGCATCCTTCACGAGAAGTACCGCCAGAAAGATGAGTCCGAGGCGGATGAGATAGCCGAACAGCACGGCTCCCATCATGAGTCCGAGGCTGATGCGCGCCGTGCCGGCCACGAGCGCGGCGGCCAGCGCGAAGTTCACGAGCACGAGCGCGATGCCGTACGCCGACGACCACACGCCGTCCATGCCCCAGATGAATCCGCACACGGCGATCAGCAGTGGAGCGACGATGAGCCCGCGACGGACCATGTCCTTGCTGACGCCGACCTCCGGGGCCGGGCCCGGCAGCGAGGTGGTGAAGGCGGTGGCGTTGGTGTCGGTCATCGCGGCTGGGCCTCGCGAACGGCGGCACGTTGCTGCTCGAGTTCGGTGATCGTGGCGGTGTACGCGTAGTACTTCTTCACGGACGCGCCGACCACCGAGAACACGACGAGACCCACCATGAACCACGGCCGAGTGTCGAGCCATCGGTCGATGACGTAGCCGATGCCGAGGAACACCAGCACCACCAAGGCGAAATCCATGCCGCGGCCAAGGGTCTGACCCGCTTGGAGGCTGTCGGCGTCGGTGCGCCGGGTGGGCATGATTTTCACGGGGACGGGTACCTCGGGCAGCGTTCGGGCCCACCGCATGTGGGCCGCTTGTGAACGCAAACACAAACCCTAGCCGACGACGCGCGGTCGATCACAAACCGAGCGTCAAGGGCGTCAGGAACGTCGCCGACGGATCTGCGGATGCAGCACCGTGTAGAGCACCAGCACCAGCATCCCTGCCCCCACGGGGATGTAGCTCGAGCCACTGCCCGTGAGCGCCGGGTAGAGCACGAAGGCCGACAGCAGCGCCGTCCAGGCCCACAGGATCAGCACACTGCGCCGTTGGCCGTGGCCCATCTCCATGAGCCGATGATGCAGGTGACCCTTGTCGGCCGACGCCACGCCCTGCCGCTTCGCTGCACGCCGCACGATGGCGAACACCGTGTCGAGAATCGGCACGCCGAGGATGAACAGCGGGATGAAGATCGGGGCCAGGAAGAAGTAGGTCTGGCCCACGAGTTGCTGCCGACTCGGGTCGGCACGGCCGCCCACCACGCTGGTGCTCACGGCCATCAGCAGACCCAGCAGCAGAGCACCACCGTCGCCCATGAAGATGCGGGCCGGGTTGAAGTTGTGAGGCAGGAAGCCGACGCAGATCCCCACCGTGAGGATGGCGACGATGGGGCCGAGGTTCGGCTGCGTGAGGAGGCCGAGCGACGGATCGGCGAGCTTCTGCGAATAGAGGAAGAACGCCCCGGCACCGATGGCCACGATGCCCGCCGCGAGACCGTCGAGACCGTCGATGAGGTTGATGGCGTTGGTCATGCCGAGCAACCACAGCACCGTCACCAGAGGCTGCCACTGGGCGCTGAGGAGGAACGGGTCGATGAACGGGATGCGGAACCAGAACATGGTGACGCCGAAGTAGACGAGCACCACCCCCACCGCCACGGTGCCGATCACCTTCGCTGGCGCGGAGATCTCGCGGATGTCGTCGATGAACCCGACGAGGAACATCAGCACCGCCGCGTACACCACGCCGCGCGGCTCGGAGTTGCGCGCGAACAGCGGGTCGAACGTGTCCCACAGGCGAGCCACGGCGAAGGCCACCAGGAACCCGATCAGCATGGCGATGCCCCCCACGTCGGGCGTCACCACCGTGTGGACGCGTCGTTCGTCGGGTTCGACCACCCAACCCATCCGCTTGGCCACCAGTGCCACCAACGGCGTGACCGCGAACGTCACACCAGCCGCCACCGCGCCGAGCACGAGATAGGCGGCGGTGCCGGGCATCAGGCCCCTGGCCTCAGGCGTACGCCGGGAACTGGGCGCACAGCGCCGCCACCTCGGCCTTCACGGCCGCCACGGCACCGGAGTCGGCACGGTTGCGGAGGATGCGCACCATGAACTCCGCGATCTGCGCCATCTGCGGTTCCTTCATGCCCTGCGTGGTCACCGACGGCGTGCCGATGCGAACACCGGAGGTCACGAAGGGGCTTCGCGGGTCGTCGGGCACGTTGTTCTTGTTCAGCGTGATGCCGCCCTCGTCGAGCACCATCTGAGCTTCCTTGCCGGTGAGGTCGGCGTCGAATGGCCGCAGGTCGACCACCATGAGATGGCTGTCGGTGCCGCCGCTCACGAGACGGAAACCGTTCTGCACGAGGGCCTCGGCGAGCGCATCGGCGTTCAGCAGAATCTGCTTCGCGTACTCCTTGAAACTCGGCTGCATCGCCTCGAAGAACGCCACGGCCTTGCCCGCGATGACGTGTTCGAGCGGGCCACCCTGCCAACCGGGGAACACGGCCTTGTCGATGGCAGCCGCGTGCTCGGCCTT
>CAZQPJ010000390.1:0-2421 GCA_964595105.1 uncultured Bifidobacterium sp. | reverse complement strand
ACTTCGCCCGGGAGATGAACGACCCGGTGCTCGAGTTCTGCGAGGACTGGATGCTGGCCGACGAGGTGACGCACGTGAAGATGGGCAGCACCTGGTTGCGCGAACTCACCAAGGACGACAAGGAGCGGCAGACCACCGCCCTCGAGTTCCAACGCACGGTCGACGGGCTGTTCAACTTCCGCGGCATGCGCGGCGAGAGCCGCGAGGCCGCCATCAAACTGGCCCGCAAGTTCCGCGAGATGGCGGGCTTCGACACCGCCGAGGTCGACGAGATCGCGCGCATGGCCGAGGACGACCGAGCCGCCATGGCCGCCGCCTCGGCCTACTGATCACTCGCTCCGGCGCATGCCGCACCCCATCTGGCCGTTCTTCGACCTCAGGGTGGTCACGCCCGTTCTCGAACTCGTGGTCATCGACGACGCCATCGGCACCGAGTTGGCCCGCCTGGCAGCCACCGGCATTCACGACCCCGGGTTCATGCCGTTCGCCTTCCCCTGGACCGACGTGCCGTCACCCCAACTCGAACGCAACACCATGCAGTTCTACTGGCGCAACCGTGCCGAGTTGGCCCCCGACGCATGGGACCTCAACCTCGCGGTGCTGGTGAACGGCACCGTGGTGGGCAGCACCGGAATGCTCACGCGCGACTTCCCCGCCGCCCGCCGCTTCGAGACCGGGTCGTGGCTCGGACGAGAGTTCCAGGGCCGCGGTCTTGGCAAGGAGATGCGCGTCGCCACCCTGCAGTTGGGCTTCGACGGCTTCGGCGGGCAGGTGGCCACCACGGCGGCATACGCCGACAACGGGCCGTCGCTCGGCGTGACGCGCTCGCTCGGCTACACGGCAACCGGCGTCGAGCAGAAGGAACGGCGCGGCCAACCGGCCGAGTCGCACACCTTCGAGATGACACGCAACCACTTCACCACCCACGTTCGCAGGAACGACATCAGGCTCGAGGGCGTCGAGGCGTGCCTGCCCCTGCTGGGCCTCGCCTGACGACGTCCGTGCCAGCGAGGCGTCAGTAGTGCGGCAGGTAGCGGGCAAGTTCCCAGTCGGTGATCTCGTGCGGGTCCCACGGCAGACCCTCGGCCTCCCACGCCTCGAGCTCGTTCCTCCGAAGCGTGAGGTAGGCGATGCTGAGATCGTGCCCCATCGCTTCGCGCAACACCGTGTCGGCCTCGAACGCGTCGATGGCATCCCGAAGCGAGTGCGGCGTGTGCCGGTCGGTGTTCGGCTCGGCGTCACCGTTGCCGAGCTGTGGGTCGCCGCAGTCGATGCCCCCGCTGACCCCCAACAGGGCGGCATTCAGCATTGCTGCGCCCGCCAGATAGACGTTGGCCGAGCCGCACGGCATGCGGTTCTCGATGCGTGTGGCGGCTCCGCGCTCGCCGGGGATGCGGTAAGTGCTCATCCGGTTGTCGAGACCCCAGTTGGCCCAGTAGCCGGCGATGATGCCGGGCACCAACCGCTTGTAGCTGTTCACCGTGGGCGCCGACATGAGTGCCATGCCCTCGTGGTGCTGGATCATTCCGCCGATGCACTGACGGGCGATCTCCGACAGCCCATGCGGAGCCGAGGGATCGTCGAAGACGTTCGGCCCCCCGTTCACCGGCACGAGTGAGAAGTTGATGTGCAGGCCGTTGCCAGTAAACGGCCCGCTGATCGGACGACCCATGTAGGTGAGGCCGAAACCGTGGCGAGCGGCGAGGTCGCGGGTCATCTCCTTGCAGATGAACGCCCGGTCGGCGGCATCCATCGCATGGCCGTACTTCATGTTGAGTTCCATCTGTGCCGGGCTGAACTCGGTCGACATTCCCTCGAGGTCGAGTTCGCAGTCCTCAGCCGCGTCGAACAGATCGAACATCAGGCTGCGGCCCTCGGCGTCGTAGATGTCTCCCCCGAGCCCGACGCCGTAGACACGGTGCGAGGGCCGGTCGAGGGGAACGTGGCCGCCCGGGGCCGCTGCCTCGGGACGCATCACGTAGAACTCCATCTCGTAGCCGAGCATCGGTTCGAAACCCAACGCCCGCCACGCGTCGACAGCCCGTTGCAGGGCTGCGCGCGGACTCAGTTCGAGCGGAGCACCGAGGTACTCGAGATCGGCCAACACGACGTCGGTGTCGGGCTCCCAGCCCGGCCGGCGCGACTCGGCGACAGGCACCGTCGACATGTCGGGAAAGCCGACGTCGGAGCTGTACCCGGGCACCTCGAGGATGTCGCCGAGCGTGTTCATCGTGAGCGTCGTGACCGCGTGGTGGGTGTGGTCGTGGATGCGCCGCACCGGCACGTAGCGGCCATGCGACAGGCCGTTGAGATCGATCCACATGACACGAATTCGTCGGTTCCCCATGAGGGCCGAGAGTAGCAAAACCGGGAAGATAGTTCGCTCCCAAACGATCTCGCGGCTGGACGCGACGACGGCCC
>CAZQPJ010000389.1:0-2425 GCA_964595105.1 uncultured Bifidobacterium sp. | reverse complement strand
GCGGCGCTGGTGAACTCGGGTGTGTCCGGCATCGAGGCGCTGGTGCTGCACGGAGCCACTGGCGCAGTGCCGTCGGCCGTACTGCAGGCCACGCGCGGCTGGGACGACACGTCGTGGGCTGGTGCGCAAGCCGGGCTGAGCGAGCGAGGTTGGCTCGACGGCTCGGGTGCGCTCACTGCGGCAGGGCGAGCGCACCGCGACGAGGTGGAGCGCGTCACCGACGAACTCGCCGCTGCGCCGTGGGCCGTGCTGTCGGACGACGAGGTGGAGTTCCTCGCCGCTCTGGGCAAGGAACTCAGCGGCACCATCGCAGCGGCGGGCACCTTCCCGCGCCGCTGACCCGGCACTCACACCTTTGTCGGGGAGGGGAGATTTGAACTCCCGACCTCCTGCACCCAAAGCAGGAACGCTACCGCTGCGCCACTCCCCGGTCGCCCGATGGACGATCGACCGCAGATCGTAGCGGCAGCCGCCGGACTCGCCCCGGGGAGGGTGAGAACTGGTTGTGAATGCACCAGAGGTCATCGACAGCGTTGCGGCTCCTTCGTAGCGTGCCCGCCCATGGCCCTTCCCAAACGAACGATCTTCGATTTCTGGCTCGACCTGTTGCTGCTGGTGCTGTTCACGCTCGACTACAGCTTCCGCTTCACGGGTCTGGCCGTGCACGAATGGATCGGCCTTGCCTTCGTGGTGCTCATCCCGGTGCACCTCGTGCAGCACTGGGACTGGGTGGTTCGCACCACCCGCCGGCTGCTGCAGCGCCGCAAGGGGCGTGAGGCGGTGCGCTGGCTGGTCGATCTGCTGCTGATGCCGTCGATGGTGCTGTGTGTGGCAGCCGGCATCCTGGTGTCGCGCAGCGCGCTGCCGGCCATCGGCCTGCACCCGGTGAACGACGGCTTCTGGCGCGGGCTGCACACCACGTCCGCCGACGTCACCGTGTTCCTCGCCGCGGTGCACGTGGCACTCAGCTGGCGGTGGGGCCTCACCGTGATGCGTCGGCTCGGCAGGAAGAAGGCAGTGGCATGACCTCGCGAAGGGTGTGGGTGCGACGGCTCGCCGTGGTGCTGCTGTTGGTCGGCGTCGTGGTGGCGCTCGGCTTCCTCTGGCGTGTGAGCCCGTTGAAGGCCCTCGTGCTCGATGACCATGGGGGCAGGCGCCCAGGCGGCGACGGCCGCCCGCCGCGCGACCGGTTCGGCGACAGCGGCGCGTTCAGTCTCAGCAACATCGACGATCTGCTGCAGAGCGCGCTGATCGGCGTGGTGGTGCTTGCGGTGGTGGTGGCGATCGACAAGGTGCGTCGTCGCCGCTCGCCGGTCAGGCCCTGACGGAAGCCGCCATCGGCACCACCACCACGGGCACGGGGGTGTGCTCCAGGACGGTGCGGCTGACCGAGCCGAGCACCAGCGAGGTGAAGCCGCCGTGCCCGCGGGTGCCCACCACCACCAGATCGGCATCGACGGCGGCGTCGACGATGGCGCTCGCCGGGCTCTTCTCGCTGATGATGGGATGGCAGCGCAACGATGGTGCCAGCTCGTGCGCACGCAGCGCGCAGGCCTCGAGCGTGCGCATGGCATCGAGCCGCATCTCGTCGCGTGGCTCGGTGATGCCGGTTCGTTGGCCCTGGTAGGGGTACACCCAGCCGTGGACCAGCACGAGGTCGGCCTCGCAGATGAGCGCCTCCTCGATGGCCCAGTCGAGTGCCGCGTCGCTACCGGCTGAGCCGTCGACGCCCACCACGATCCGACGAATCTCCGGTGACGGTTCGGTGCCGTGCACCACGACGACAGGGGAGTGCGAGCGGTGGGCCACCACCGACGCCACCGAGCCCAGCACGTCGACAGCGCGGCCGGGGTGGGAGGTGGCGCCCACCACGACCAGCTCGTCGGCGTGCGGGCTGGCGGCGATCGCGTGGGCGGGCGAACCGAGGATGGTGTCGCCCGACACCTCGATGCCCAGGTGCAACGCACGGGCCGTCTCCACCGCCCGTGCGTTGACCTGTTCGCAGTCGGCGACGGCCTGCTGCACCACGGCGCTGTCAACGGCGCCGAAGCCCGACAGGCCGGCTTCGACAGCGACCGGGAGCTCGGCGCACGTCATCACGTGCAACTGCCAGCTGCGTCGGGCCGCCTCATGGGCAGCCCACCGCAGGGCTTCGAGCGAACCCTCGGTGCCGTCGACACCGACGATCACGCGCGGGGCGCGTGAGGCCATCGGTCACCGCTCCACGATGAGGGCGGTCACCATGTACCGCATGCCGTCGGGGGTCTCGGCGTGCGTGAGGATGTGACAGTGCCACGCCCACACGCCCGGGTCGGTGGCCATGTAGAGCACCGAGTAGCGCTCGCCGGGTGCCACCAGCACCGTGTCGGTGGGAATCGGCTCGTCCATCGGCACGCCGTCCTTGGCGATGATCCAACCCATCGGC
>CAZQPJ010000388.1:0-2430 GCA_964595105.1 uncultured Bifidobacterium sp. | reverse complement strand
ACGAAGGTGAGCCTCATTCCCGAGACGGTGGCCCAGATCCGCGTGGTCGACATCGTCGGTCTCGTCAAGCAGGCCGACGGCGGCACCCATGTGCACAGCACCGCCGAGGTGGGTCGTCTGCGAGTGCTGAAGCTCGAGAACAAGGGCAAAGGCAACAAGCGAGTCCGCGTCGAGATCATCGACCCCTGACCTCGCCCCGCCCCCTGACCCCCGCCCCCATCTCGCCCCCATCCCGCCCCCATCTCGCCCCCATCTCGCGAGGACGTCGCGGCCATTTCATGGTCGACTGACGAAAAGGGCGCGACGTCCTCGCGGTTTGGGTTGGGGGCCGGGGTTGGGGCCGGGGCCGGGGTTGGGGCCGGGGCCGGGGGATGGGGGAGCGGGGGCGGTGGGGGATTGGAGCGAGGTGTCCGAAATCCGCTAGCCACGGCACCGGTGAGTCGGCACACTGACGGCATGCGGCTCGACGACGAACTCTGCTTCCGGGCGGTGCAGGGTCGCGACACTCGCTTCGACGGATGGTTCGTGATGGCCGTGCGCACTACCGGCATCTATTGCCGTCCGTCGTGTCCGGCCACCACCCCCAAGCGCGCGAACGTCGATTTCTTCCCTGCCGCGGCAACGGCGCAGAGCCATGGGTACCGGGCATGCAAGCGGTGCCGTCCCGACGCCTCGCCGGGGTCGCCCGAGTGGAACACCAGGGCCGACGCGGTGGGCAGGGCGATGCGGCTGATCGCTGACGGCGTGGTCGACCGCGACGGTGTGCCTGGGCTGGCAGCGAGGCTCGGCTACAGCGAGCGGCAGGTGCATCGAATGCTCGTTGCCGAACTCGGCGTGGGACCGTTGGCTCTGGCCCGTGCCCAGCGAGCCCACACTGCACGACTGCTCGTGGAGACCACGTCGCTCACGCTCACCGAGGTTGCCTTCGCCAGCGGGTTCGGCAGTGTGCGCCAGTTCAACGACACCGTGCAACAGGTGTACGCGTGCTCGCCATCGCAGCTGCGGGTGAACGCCCGGCCGGCCGCGCAGCAGGGCCCTGTGGCGGTGCGCCTGGCCGTGCGGCAGCCCTTCGACGGCCACCAGTTGCTGGCGTTCCTGGCCGCTCGAGCTGTACCGGGTGTGGAGGCGGTCGACGGCAACGTGTACGCCCGGTCGTTGCGCCTGGCCGGCGGTGCGGCGGTGGTTCGGGTTGAGGTGGGCGACATCGGCTGCACCTGCACCGTCACCCTGAACTCGCTGTCCGACCTCCAGTCGGCAGTGCACCGCACTCGCCGCCTGTTCGACCTCGACGCCGACCCCGTCGCCGTGGTCGCGTACCTCGGAGCCGACGCCACCATCGGACCACTCGTGCGGGCTCGTCCGGGCCTGCGAGCCCCCGGGCATCCCGACGGTACCGAGTTGCTCGTGCGTGCCGTGCTGGGCCAGCAGGTGAGTGTGGCCGGAGCGCGCACACTGGCCACCCGCCTGGTGCGGGCGCACGGTGAACCGCTTCCCGAACCGATCGGTGGCGTCACTCACCTGTTTCCCACCGCGGCAACGATGGCCGGGCTGCCGTCGAGCGAGTTCGCCATGCCGAGGGCTCGCGCCACGGCGCTCGGTGACGCCTGCCGCCTCATCGCCGACGGCACCCTGCATCTCGACGCGGGCAGCGACAGGGAACGTGCAGCGGCGACGCTGCAGTCGGTGCGAGGCATCGGCCCGTGGACGGCGGGCTACGTGGCCATGCGGGCACTCGGCGACCCTGATGTGTTCCTGCCCACCGACGTCGGTGTGCGCAACGCACTCGCCCGGCTCGGTGCACCGAGCGACCCGAAGTCGGCCGCAGCACTGGCCGAACGCTGGCGCCCGTGGCGCAGTTACGCGCTGCACCATCTGTGGGCGTCGTTGTGACACGAGCCCGCCCGCACGCAAGGATGAAGGAGAGACCGATGGAACGATTGCTGACCGCCACCTTCGACAGCCCGGTGGGTCCGCTCATGCTCGTGGCGAGCGATCGCGGACTGCGTGCGGTGCTGTGGCCCACTGAGAAGGATGGGCGGGTGAGGCTGCCGGAGACTGCGCCCGACGAGTCTGCCCCCGAGGCAGCGGCGCGGCATGTGCTCCGTCGCGCGATGGCGCAGTTGGACGAGTACTTCGCGGGAACTCGCAGGGAGTTCGACGTGCCGCTCGACCCGCACGGCACCGACTTCCAGCAGCAAGCGTGGAACCAGCTGCGGCTCATTCCCTATGGCACCACCATCACCTACGGCGAGCAGGCGGCGCGCATGGGCGACCGCAACAAGTCACGTGCCGTGGGCGCGGCCAACGGGCGCAACCCGATCAGCATCATCGTGCCCTGCCACCGGGTGGTGGGCAGCACGGGCGCCCTCACCGGTTTCGCCGGTGGCGTCGACACGAAGGGGTGGCTGCTGCAGCACGAGCGCGGCGAGC
>CAZQPJ010000387.1:0-2432 GCA_964595105.1 uncultured Bifidobacterium sp. | reverse complement strand
GTGCTGGTGAAGCACCTCCTGTCGCACACCTCGGGTGTGTCGGGATGGGACCAACCCGTCACGGTGTCCGACATCTACGACTGGGACACCAGCACCGCCCGTCTCGCTGCGCAGGCACCGTGGTGGCAGCCCGGGCAGGGGAGCGGCTACCACGCCCTGAACCAGGGCCACCTCGTGGGCGAGGTCATCCGTCGAGTCACCGGCAAGAAGTTGGGCGAGTTCTTCCGCGACGAGGTGGCCACACCGCTCGGTGTCGACTTCCACATCGGTCTCGCCGAGAGCGACTTCGGTCGAGTCAGCAATGTCATCCCGCCGCCGCCGCTGCCCATCGACTTCGCCTCGCTCGACCCCGAGATGGTGGCGGTGAAGACCTTCACCGGTCCGGCGCCGGGTGCCGATGCGGCATGGACCAAGGAGCGGCGCCAGGCCGACATCGGCGCGGCGAACGGGCACGGCAACGCTCGCTCGCTGGCGGTGCCGCAGAGCGCCATCAGCAACGGTGGTGTGGTGAACGGTCATCGTCTGCTGTCGCAGGCCACCATCGATCGCATCTTCGAGGTGCAGGCCGACGGCATCGACCAGGTGCTGATGGTGCCCACTCGGTTCGGCATCGGATACGGCCTCGCCACCGACACCATGCCGTTCATCCCCACCTCGCGCCGAGCCTGTGCCTGGGGTGGATGGGGTGGCTCGGTGGTGGTGAACGACCTCGACCTGCGGATGACCATCGTCTACGTGATGAACCGGATGGACAGTGGCCTCGTGGGTGATGTCCGCGGCTCGTCGCTGGTGGAGGCCGCCTTCGCCGCAGTGGGCGCCGCCTGAGGTCGGCGTCGGCTAGTTCCCGGGGGTGAAGGTCACCGGCATGCTCGCCGGACCGAAGATGCCGACGCCCTCGGGCTTCCAGGTGGTGGGTCCGTCGAGCCGCAGGTTCGGCATGCGGCGGGCCAGCAGCGGCAGTGCTTCCTGTAGTTCGGCACGGGCCAACGCCTGGCCGAGGCAGTAGTGGATGCCCGATCCGAAGGTCAGTTGCGGCTGGTCGCCCTTCTGGGCGGTGATGTCGAACACCATCGGCTCGTTGAACACAGCGGTGTCGCGGTTCGCCTCTGCGAGGCCCACGGCCATGAAGGTGCCTGCCGGGAACAGCACGTCGCGGTACTCGATGTCGACGCTCGCGAAACGGCCGGTGCCGCGGACGGCGCCGAAATAGCGCATGGCTTCCTCCACCGCTCGCTGCGCCATCTCCGGTCGCTCGGCCAGCATCGCCCACTGCTCGGGGTGAGCCGCGAACAGGTTCACGGCACAGCCCAACTGGTTACGTGTGGTGTCGGTGCCGCCGACGATGACGGCGTTCACCATCATCACCAGCTCGTCGGTCGAGAGTCGGTCGCCCGCCTCCTCCTGGGCGATGAGTTCGCTCAACAGGTCGTCGGCCGGCTTGCCGCGGCGCTCGGCGATGAGGCCGCGGGTGTAGGCGTCGAGTTCGTCCTGTGTCGTCATGATGAGGTCGAGCTTGTCGGCCATGTCGATCGAGAAGATCTCGAGGATGTCGTTGGCCCACCGGCTGAACAGCTGCCAGTCGTCCTTCGGGGCCCCCAACAGTTCGCAGATGATGGGGATGGGGTAGGGCTCGCAGATGTCGACGGCGAAATCGCAGCGACCCGATGCTGCAACGCTGTCGACCAATCCGTTGATGACCTCGCGCATGAATGGACGCAACCGGTCGGCAGACCTGGGGGAGAAGGCCGGTGCCACCAGTCGGCGCAGACGGGTGTGGACGTCGCCCTCGGCGCTGAGGATGTTGACGCTCTGACGTGAGAGGAACGCCTCGTCGGTGATGCCCATCAACTGCGGCAGCATGCCGGCGGCGTTGTGCCAGCGCTTGTCGCGAAGGATGCCGATGGCGTCGTCGTAGTGCCACACGGCATAGCCGAACGGGTTGCGGGCCAACCAGGCGTCGTCCGGAAGGCTTCCGGCCTCGTTGGTGGTGCGGCCCTCCAGAAACGGGAGGTCGAGGGTGTGTGCGGGAAGGGCCATGGCAGCACCGTACGCCGCTGTGCGGGGCTCAGGCCAACGCGTCGAGTGGTGCGACCGCGTCGAGACCGAGGAACTCCGCCACCGGCCCGTTGGTCACGTCTCCCGCGAAGGTGTTGAGACCGTGCGACAGTGCCTCGTCGCGGCGGCATGCCTCCGCCACACCGTGGCGGGCCACCTCGAGCTGGTAGGGCAGGGTGGCGTTGGTGAGCGCATAGGTGCTGGTGTGCGGTACCGCACCCGGCATGTTGCCCACGGCGTAGTGCAGCACGCCGTGGAGTTCGTACACCGGATCGTTGTGGGTGGTCTCGTGGATGGTCTCGATGCACCCGCCCTGGTCGACCGCGACGTCGACGATGACCGCACCCTTCTTCATGGTGCGCACCATGTCGTCGCTC
>CAZQPJ010000386.1:0-2451 GCA_964595105.1 uncultured Bifidobacterium sp. | reverse complement strand
CGCTGAGGTCGCCCGGGTCCTTGCCGTCGGGGAACCTCGCCACGCTGACCCGCAGCTGGTAACGCTCCTCCCACTCGTAGAAGCGCTGCGCCGCGCCCTGGCCCGCCGCATCGGCGTCGAAGGCCAGCACCACCTGGCTCGCATATCGCTTCAGGAGACGAACGTGCTCCTCCGTGAGCGCCGTGCCACAGGTGGCCACGGCGCGGCGGATGCCCGCCCGATGGAAGCCGATGACATCGGTGTAGCCCTCGCACACGATCACCTGGTCGGCCGTCACGATGTCGTTCTTCGCCCAGTGCAGACCGTAGAGCGTCTTCGACTTCGCATAGATGGCGGTCTCCGGCGAGTTCTTGTACTTCGCCGGGTCGGTGCTGCCGGGCAGGATGCGGCCACCGAAGGCCACAGGGTCACCGTTCTCGGTGAAGATCGGGAACATCACACGGGCGCGGAACGAGTCCTGCAGCCGGCCTGCCTTGTTGGTGAACGCAAGCCCGGTGTCGCGGAGCACGTCGGCGGGCAACGTGAGGTCACGACACAGGGCATCCCAGTCGTCGGGCGCCCAGCCGAGCTTGAAGGTGCGTGCCGTGTCACCGGCGAGGCCGCGCTTGCGGAGGTAGTCGCGGGCCGCTCGGGCGTCGGGGTGGTCGAGCAGCCGGGCGTGGTACCAGTCGACCGCCACCTTCATCGCGTCGATCAACGTCGTGCGGCGCTGCCGGTCCTTGCCCTCACCGCCGGTGGTGTACCGCAGCTGGACACCCGCCTTGCCCGCGAGCTTCTCCACCGCGGTGACGAAGTCGATGTGCTCGATCTCCTGCACGAACTTGAAGACGTCACCCGCTGCACCGCAACCGAAACAGCGATACCGGCCCGTCTCGTCCCGCACATTGAACGACCCCGACTTCTCGGCGTGGAACGGGCAGAGGCCCACCTGGTTGCGCCCCACCCGACGCAGCGCCACGTACTCCTGGATGACGTCCGACAACACGAGCGACGACCGCACCCGTTCGATGTCGTCCTCCACGATGGCCATACGTCAGCACCATACCGGTAGCGGCGGAGGGCCGCGGAAGGGCTTCCGGATGGGCCCGGACTCGCTGGGGTCAGCGCTCCTGGGGAGGCGGTGGCGGTTCGGCCACCGAGATGGTGTCGACCGCCGGACGTCGGCGGACAGAGAAGCCCATCGACGCCAGGAGCACGATGGCGATCACCATCAGCGAGAGCCACGTGGGGATGACGTACCAGTGGTGGAGCAGCATCTTCGCCCCGACGAAGGCGAGGATGATGGCGAGCCCCTGCTGCAGGTTGCTGAACCGGGCGCGCATGTCGGCGAGGAGGAAGTAGAGCGACCGCAGGCCCATGATGGCGAACGCGTTCGAGGTGAACACGATGAAGGTCTCGCGGCTCACGGCCAGCACTGCGGGCACCGAGTCGACGGCGAACAGCAGGTCGGTGGCCTCCACCAACAGCAGCACCGCGAAGAGCGGCGTTGCGACGCGGGCGCCATCGACCCTGGTGAAGAGACGCTGTCCATCGAGTTGGTCGCTCAGCGGCACCACACGTCGCACGAGTCGCAGGAAACGGCTGGAACCGGGGTCAACCTCGTCATCGCCGCCACGCACCAACTTCACCGCTGTGTAGAGCAGGAATGCGCCGAACACGTAGAGCACCCAGTCGAACGATTCGATGAGCGCCACACCGGCGAAGATGAACGCGCCGCGAAGGACGAGGGCGCCGAACACGCCCCAGAAGAGGACCCTGTGCTGGAACTCCGTCGGCACCCTGAAGAACGACAGGATGAGCGCCCACACGAACACGTTGTCGATCGACAGGCTGTACTCGATGAGGTACCCGGAGAACCATTCACCACCTGCGCTGGTGCCGAGGCCCACCAGCATGGCCACGCCGAAGCCGACGCCGACCGTCACCCAGCCGAGCGTCTCGCGAGCGGCCGAACGAAGCGTGGGCGCCGAGGGGCGACGATGGAGCAGCAGGATGTCGGCCAGCAGCAGCACCGCCAGCACGAAGAGCGTGGCGAGCCACACCCAGACAGGAATGTCGAGGTCGACGAAGGCGTCGGCCGCGCGGGTCACTTGGTGCTGGAGGTCCCGCCGCCGATGACGGCCTGGGCCGACGCCAGACGAGCGATCGGCACACGGAACGGGCTGCAGCTGACGTAGTCGAGACCAGCCTCGTAGAACAGCTGGATGCTCTCCGGGTCACCACCGTGCTCGCCGCAGACGCCGAGCTTGAGACCCTTCTTCACCGACCGTCCACGAGCAGCACCCATCTTCACGAGCTCGCCCACGCCACCGCGGTCGATGGTCTCGAACGGGTTGCGCTTCAGCAGGCCCTGCTCGAGGTAGGCCGGCATCATCCGGCTCTCCACGTCGTCACGGCTGAAGCCGAACGTCATCTGGGTGAGGTCGTTGGTGCCGAAGCTGAAGAAGTCGG
>CAZQPJ010000385.1:0-2469 GCA_964595105.1 uncultured Bifidobacterium sp. | reverse complement strand
CATTCGGATGCATTGATGACGTTGTTCATGGACATCACCGTACGCGCCCTGTGCATCGATCGCAGTGAGAGTACGTCGTGAGTTCGGTGAGAACGTGGGGACGGGCGCCCGCTCGGATGGTCAGCCGAGCACGCCCTTCACCGCCGTCTCGATGTACGGCGCAAGGAAGGTTGACGCAGTGGCGGTGATGTGGCTGTTGTCGCGGTACATCAGCACGTTGCCCACCACCACCGGGCAATAGGTCTCGGTGCACATCCAGTCGCTGGTGGGCACGAAGGCAGCGTCGTACTTCGCCGCGATGGCCCGCTCCACCGCGAGGCGCCCGGTCTTCACGGCGTTGGCCCTCGAGTTCATGCATCCGCCGACGTTCGACACCCTGCCGGCCACACAACTCGGTACGTCGTCGGCGGGCGTCGCCGAGTCGCCGAGCACCATCACCTTCGTCGCGAGCGGACGCAGCTTCGTCATCGTCCGGTCGAGGCCGTCGCTCCACGCCTGGTCGGGGTCGCGCCCGGCATCGGCCCCCGTCATCTTGTAGCGGTACGCCGACATGACGACGAGATCGGGCTTCAGCGCTGCCAACTGGTCGAGCACTCGTGCGCGCCACACGCCGCAGTCGCCGCCGCCGGGGTCCTTGGCGATCGAGATCTCCGCCGTCGGGCATGCCTTCTTCACGTGCACGATCAGTCGCCACCCGTTCGCCGAGGCGACCTGGTGCAGCGCTGGCATCCACTGTGCGGCATGCGAGTCGCCGAACAGCACGATGGTGACACTGCCGTTGGGGTCGCCGTAGATGCAGTTCTTCGGACTGTTCATGCCCGGGTCGAGAATGCACTTGTTGCGGTAGATCTGCGGAAGGTCGTTCCGCGCGTTCACCAGCCGTGGCTGCAGGTTGCTGGGCACCTTCTGCGTCTGCACGCCCTGCTCGAGCACCGCAGCGTTCGCCTGCACCATTGCGGTCAGCGCAGGCGGATTGTCGTGCGAGGGGTCTGCGGTGGGCGCTGCCGTGGTGGTGGGGGCGGGCAGAGTCGACGACTGGTCGATCGATGGCACACTCGTGGGCACTCCCACCGGCAGCGTGGTCTGCACGGCCAACGTGGGCGTGGCGGCCTCTCCGCCAGCGTCGAGTTGGGGCGGGTTTAGGAGCAGTACGCCGCCGGCCACCACGCCCGTCAGCGCAATGCCGGCGCCCATCAGCAGACTGCGAGCGGGCACCGCTGCAAGCCGGGCCGAGTGGCGAACCGGGTTCTCGATGAGCCAATAGCTCGCCGCGGCCAGCACCACCGAGAGCAGAAGGAGCGCCACCCGAGTGGTCCAGGGCAGGGCGCCCCATTTCCGTTCGGCCAGCACCAGCACGGGGAAATGCCACAGATAGATGGCGTACGACCGCGCTCCCACCCACTGCAGCGGCCGGGCCGACAGCACGCGGAAGGGGCCGTTGGGTGCCGACGATCCGCCAGCGTTGATCACCAGCACCGTGGCCACCACCGGCAGCACAGCGATCCAGCCGGGGAACGTGGTGCCGTCGCTGAACCAGATGCCGAGTACGACGATCGCCCCGAGGCCCAGCCAGCCGAACAACGCACGCTCGGCCCGACCGATCCGCACCAGCGCTCCACCTGCCAGAGCAAGACCAGCGCCGGTGAGGAGCTCCCACGCCCGTGTCGGCAACATGAAGAAGGCGAACGGTTGCGAACTGCGCGTGAGGCTCACGCACGCCCCGAACGAGAGCACCCACCCGACGGCCATGACCGCACCGAGCGCCCGCGTCTTCAGCCGCAGCACACGAACGAGCACCATCAACAGGCCGGGCCACACGAGGTAGAACTGCTCCTCCACCGCCAGCGACCAGAAGTGCAGCAGCGGCGAGGGCGGCAACTGCGACGCCAGGTAGTCGGTACCGGCCACCATGAACCGGATGTTCACCACGAAGGCCGACGCAGCGATGGCATCACGAGCGAGTTCGCCCTGTGACAACCCGTCGAGCATCGACCTGCTCGCCACGAGCGTCGCCACGAGCACCAGTCCGGAGGCAGGCAGGAGTCGACGGGCACGTCGAGCCCAGAAGTTCGCCAACGACACCGTGCCGGTGCGGCTCAGTTCGCGCAGCAGCAGCGAGGTGATGAGGAACCCGGAGAGCACGAAGAACACGTCGACACCGATGAACCCCCCGCGGAACGGGGGCAGGTGGGCGTGGTAGAGCAGCACGAGCAGCACCGCGACGGCACGGAGGCCCTCGATGTCGGGTCGGAACCCCGAATCGGCACGCGGGATGGCCGACCCTTCGCTGGCTCGAGAGCGAGGCTCCCGGGCCGGCCGCGGCGAGCGCGGCGGCCGCGGAGAACGCCCGGGTTGGGTTGCCGGTGCGTCGGCCGGTCGACGGTCGCGCGCAGCAGCAATGAGGGGGTCCACGTGGGGCGACGCTAGCGCAGCACCTCTGCCCCCACCCCGCCACCCAGATGGAGGTTT
>CAZQPJ010000384.1:0-2471 GCA_964595105.1 uncultured Bifidobacterium sp. | reverse complement strand
GGCAGCGTCGCCACCGGCGTAGGGTGTGACCATGCCCAGTGACCGAATGCTGAAGACGATGAACGGCGTGCACCGAGCGCTCATGACCGTGACGTTCGGCAAGGTGGGTTGGAAGGCGGCCGGCATGCCGGTGCTCGAGCTCACCACCGTGGGCCGCAAGAGCGGTCAGACCCGCACCTGTCTGCTCACCTCGCCGCTGCAGGTTGGCAACACGTGGGTCATCGTGGCCTCCCGGGGTGGCGACGACCACCACCCGGCCTGGTTCCTCAACCTTCAGGCCAACCCTGAGGTGCAGGTGGCCATCAACGGGAAGCCCCGGCAACCGTGGACCGCTCGCGTGGCCACCAGCACCGAGCGCGCCAACCTGTGGCCGAAGGTCATCGCCGACCACAAGAACTACGCCGACTACCAGTCGAAGACCGAGCGCGAGATCCCGCTCGTGCTGCTCGAACCGGCCGGCTGAGGACCCGTCGATGGGCTTCTACTATCGCAAGCGTGCCCGCGTGGGAAAGAACACGTGGCTCAACGTGTCGAAACGCGGGCTGAGCGTGAGCCAGCGAGTGGGCCCTTTCACCTTCAACTCCCGCGGCCGCACCTCTGTTCGTCTGGGCAACGGTCTCGGCTACCGCGGAGGTTGCGTCACGGTGCTCGTGGTGCCGGTGGCGTTGGCCGCCGCCGCTGCGGCAACCGCCTTCATCACCATCCGCTGACATCGGCATGAGCCTCACCGAACCCGCACCGACACTCACCGGCGCGCAACGCCGACTCATGACCGGCCTCGTGCTGGGCGTGACGCTGGTGGCGTTCGAGGTGACCTCGGTGGTGACGGCGATGCCCACCATCACGGACGAGCTGAACGGGACCTCGCTGTACGGGCTGGGCGTGGCCGTGTACACACTCGCCAACATGGTGGCGCTCGTCGCCACCGGTGAACTCGCCGATCGATACGGCCCGATGCGTCCGTACGTGGCGTCGATCGCCACGCTCGTGCTGGGTCTCGTGGTGGCAGCGTGGGCACCGACCATGGTGATGGTGGTCATCGGCCGCACGCTGCAGGGCGCTGGCACCGGCGGACTGCAACCGGTGGCATACCTGTTGGTGCAACGGGCCGTGCCGACAGAGAGCCAGCCGAGGATGTTCGCCATCCTCTCCGCGGGCTGGGTGCTGCCGAGCCTGTTCGCCCCCGCCATCGCCGGGTGGATCGTCGACTCGTTCGGATGGCGTTGGGTGTTCCTCTCGATCATCCCACCGGCGTTGATGGTGGCAGCCCTCGCAGTACGCCCGATGCGCGCCTACCACGCCGTCAGTGACCGCTCCTTCGATGCCCGCAGCATCGGCATGGCGTTCGCTGCCGCGGCGGGTGTGGGCGCGTTCTGCACCGGCATCCGCACCGCGCAGCCGGTGGGTGCCCTGCTGCTCACCGCGTGTGGGGCCGGTCTGGCCCTTCCGGCGCTGCGGCGACTGCTCCCGAGCGGATTCACTCGCTGTGCCGTCGGACTGCCCGCCATCACCGTGTGCCGAGTGCTGGCCACTGCGGCATTCCTCGGCGCCGACAGTTTCATCCCACTCGCCGCAGACCGCATCCACGGCGCGCGGCCACTGGTGCAGGGCTTCGTCATCATCGGCGCCGCAGTCGCCTGGACGATGGGCCAGTGGATTCGCGTCCACTGGCCGGTGACCGACCCTGCCGCTGCAGTGCGCACCGGCTTCCTGTTCCTGGCGCTCGGCGTGGCACTGGCCGCCCCGGTGCTGTGGTCGTGGTGGCCGCTGTGGGGCACGTTCCTCGGCTGGATGGTGGGCGGCATCGGCATGGGTCTGCTCTACAACCCCACCACCGTGGCCACGATGACGTATGCGGTGCCAGGAGCCGAGGGTCGGATCAGCAGCCAGGTGAACCTCTCCGATGCGCTCGGGTTCTCGCTCATGGGTGGTGTCGGCGGGGCCGCAGTGGCGGTGGCCGACCGAGGAACCATCCACATCGCTACCGCGCTCGGCCTCACCTTCGCGCTGGCGGCCCTTGCGGCCGTGGTGGGCGCTGTGCTGAGCGCCCGCATCCGTTCGGCACCTGCCCCGGCAACAGCATCGGCCTGAGCAGCCAGCGTTATCCGGCCAGCACCGCCCTCGCCACCAGATCGGTGCCGAACGCCGTGAGGATGGCGAGGTACAGCAGGCCCGTGGCGGCCATCACCGCCGAGTAGTAGCGCTCCCGCAGCGCCGCCCGGGTGACCACCACCAAGACGATGGTGGTGACGGAACAAGCGACCCAGAACCATCCGAGTTGCCCACCCCAGCCATCGTCGACGCTGCCGGAGAACACCGAGAACATTCCCACCGGCAACAGCATTGCCACCACTTCGAACGGCCAGATGAGGCCCAGTGCACGCACCAATTCGTTGAGGTGACGGCGGGGAAGGCCCGGCTGCAACTCGCGCGTCGAGCTCGCGCAGGCCGAGGCGGCGTTCCAGGCGCGC
>CAZQPJ010000383.1:0-2479 GCA_964595105.1 uncultured Bifidobacterium sp. | reverse complement strand
CCCTGCCGAACCCGCCGAGCAGCGACTGGGCGGCCCGATGTTCTACACCTCGGGTACCACGGGCCGACCGAAGGGAGTACGCGGATCCCTGTCGGGCGGCGGGGACCTGCCGCCCGAGATACTCCAACTGGTGGCCGGTGGTTTCGCCAACTTCCTGCCAGTGCCCGGCCGGACGCTCCTGTGCGGGCCGATCTACCACTCGGCGCAGTGGGCGTTCTCGTTCCTCCCCATGGTGGGCGGCTCGTCGGTGGTGATGCAGCACCGCTACGACTCCGCGGAAGTACTGCGCCTCATCGACCAGTACGCCTGCACCAACGTGCACCTCGTGCCCACACAGATGAAGCGACTCGTCGACCTGCCGGATGCGGTGAAGCAGGCGTTCGACGGATCATCGCTGAAGGCCGTGTGGCACGGGGCAGCACCGTGCCCGCCCGCGGTGAAGCGCAGCCTCATCGACTGGTGGGGCCCGAAGGTGACGGAGTACTACGGCAGCACCGAGGGCTCGATCATCTCCACCGTGTCCGCCACCGAGTGGCTCGAACGCGGCGGGTCGGTGGGCCGCCCTCTCGACAGTGTGGAGGTGATCGTCATCGGCGACGACGACACGCCCGCACCGACCGGACAGCCCGGCACCCTCTACTTCCGCAACCGGATGGGCACCGACTTCAGCTACCACAACGACGACGCGAAGACCGCCGCGGCCCACCGGGAGCCCGGCGTCTTCACCACCGGCGATGTCGGCTACCTCGATGCCGATGGTTACCTGTGGCTCAGCGACCGCAAGATCGACATGATCATCAGCGGCGGCGTGAACATCTATCCCGCCGAGATCGAAGGCGTGCTGGCCGGGCACCCCGCCGTTGCCGATGCAGCGGTGATCGGCGTGCCCGACGACGAGTTCGGCGAGAGCGTGAAGGCCGTCGTGCAGGTGGCCGACGGCCACACCCCGAGCGACGCGCTGGCGGCAGCGCTCATCGCCCACTGCCGCACGCTGCTGGCTGGCTACAAGGCGCCGAAATCGGTCGACTTCATCGACACCATCCCTCGCACCGGCACCGGGAAGATCCAGAAGAAACCGCTCCGCGACCCCTACTGGGCCGAGCAGAACAGGAACATCTGATGGCCCTCCCGTTCCGTTTCGGACTGCAGTCGTACGCGCCCACCTCAGCGGCCGAATGGCGCGCTCAGGCCCGCCGCGCCGAGGCGACCGGGTTCTCCACCCTGTCGGTGGCCGACCACGTCATCGGCCCGGGCCCTGCCCTGAAGCCCACACGCCACCCGGTGCAGGTGGTGGCCGCCATCCCGGCGATGGCCGTGGCGGCAGAGGCCACCACCACGCTGCGCATCGGCTCACGCGTGCTGTCGACCGACTATCGCAATCCCGTCATCATGGCGAAGGAACTCGCCACGCTCGACTTCTTCAGCGGCGGGCGCCTCGAACTCGGCATCGGATGCGGGTGGCTGGAGAACGAGTACCACGCCATCGGCATTCCGTTCGAGCGAGCCGGAACACGCCTCGACCGGATGGAGGAGACCATCGGTTTGCTTCGTGCCGCGTTCGCGCCGGGCGAACTCAACATCGAGGGCTCGCACGTTCATGCGGTCGGTTTCGAGGCCGTGCCGAAACCTCCGAACGGGATGCCACCGCTGATGATCGGCGGCGGTGCTCGACGAGTGCTCTCGATCGCCGGGCGCGAGGCCGACATCGTGAGCCTCAACTTCGACAACTCGTCGGGACGCCTCGCCGCCGAGGCGTTCGGGTCGTCCACGGCCGAGATGACCGACCAGAAGATCGGTTGGATCCGCGAGGCAGCGGGCGACCGATGGCCCCACATCGAACTCGAGGTGGCCGCCTACGTGACGGTGGTGGGCGACCATCCCGACCTCGCCGCGAACATGGCCCCGATGTTCGGCCTCACCCCCGAACAGGTCATCGATCATCCGAACGTCCTGATCGGATCGGTCGAGGCGATCTGCGATCGGCTCGTCGAACGCCGCGAGCGCTTCGGCATCAGTTACATCACGTTCGGTGCCGAGGTGATGGAGGCCGTCATCCCGGTGGTCGAACGCCTCGCCGGCACCTGACTGCTGCTGTCACGAGCGGCGCGGACCCCGTACCACCGCGAGGTTGCCCTCGGTCCACACGATCTCGAGCCGTCGGTGCACGATGCGCCACCCGGCATCGGTGACCGCGAGCCGGTCGTGGTACCGACCGGCCACGACGAACAGCGGTCCACCCTCGGCCGCCGCCAGTACGTGCTGCGCATGGAGGTAACACATGCTGGTGGCACTCGAGCCGTTGACCTCGATGAGGTGATTGGTGACCGTGTGTTGCGTCGCATCGAGCGCCTCCACCGTGCCGCGCACCCGGCCCACGATCGCCTCACGACCCTCGAGGAGCGGCGAGGCGAGTTCGGCCGTGGCGTCCGCAGCGAACACCTCGTCGAGGACGTGCCATTGCCGTGCGTCGAGCGCCCAG
>CAZQPJ010000382.1:0-2480 GCA_964595105.1 uncultured Bifidobacterium sp. | reverse complement strand
AGATCTTGCGGAACTGGCGCTCGAGCACGCCGTAGATGTACTTCGCCTTCTGCTTCTCCTGCAGCTGGGCCAGGTACTCGCTGCCGGCGTTGCGGCGGCGGGTGCGGCCGTGGGCACCGGGAGGGAAGGGGCGACGATCGAGAGCCTTGCGGCCCTTCTCGTTCTCGTAGATGTTGATGCCGAGACGGCGCGACACGCGCACCTTCGGGCCTGTGTAACGAGCCATGGGATCAGGTCCTGCGACGCTTGGGCTGACGGCAGCCGTTGTGAGGGACGGGGGTGACATCCTTGATCGAAGTGACCTCGATGCCGGTGTTCTGGATGCTGCGCACGGCGGTGTCGCGACCCGAGCCCGGGCCCTTCACCTGCACTTCGACGCGGCGCAGACCGTGTTCCATCGCGGCGCGGGCAGCCTTCTCGGCGGCCATCTGCGCAGCGTAGGGAGTGCTCTTGCGCGAGCCCTTGAAGCCCACGCCACCCGACGAGGCCCACGAGATGACGTTGCCCTCGGTGTCGGTGATGGAGACGATGGTGTTGTTGAACGAGCTCTTGATGTGCACGACGCCATTGCTGACGTTCTTGCGCTCGCGCTTGCGGGGGCGACGACCGCCCGGCTTCGGCTTGGCCATTACTTCCTCACTGCCTTCTTCTTGTTGGCGACGGTCTTCTTCGGGCCCTTGCGGGTGCGGGCGTTGGTGTGCGTGCGCTGGCCGCGCACCGGCAGGCCCTTGCGGTGACGGACGCCCTGGAGGCAACCGATCTCGATCTTGCGCTTGATGTCTTGCGCGACGTCGCGGCGCAGGTCACCTTCCACCGTGATGTTGGCCTCGACCCAGGCGCGGATCTTGTTGACCTCTTCCTCGGTGAGGTTGCGGACGCGCTCGTTCGGGTTCAGACCCGTGTCGGCGCAGATGCGCTGGGCAGTGGGCTTGCCAATGCCATAGATGTAGGTGAGCGAAATCTCCAACCGCTTCTCGCGGGGGATGTCGACGCCGGAGATACGTGCCATCGTTCGTTCTTCTCTTTCAGCCCTGGCGCTGCTTGTGACGGGGGTTTTCGCAGATCACGCGCACGCTGCCATGGCGGCGGATGACCTTGCACTTCTCGCAGATTTTCTTGACGCTCGGTCGGACCTTCATGTGACGTGCTTTCTCGAGACCTTGGACTACCGGTTACTTGTATCGATACGTGATGCGACCCCGGGTGAGGTCGTACGGAGTGAGTTCCACCTGCACCTTGTCGCCGGGGAGGATTCGGATGTAGTGCATCCGCATCTTCCCGGAGATGTGCGCCAGGACCTTGTGGCCATTCTCGAGCTCGACCCGGAACATTGCGTTCGGGAGGGACTCGAGGATCGTGCCTTCCAGCACGATGGCGTCGTCTTTGGGCTTCGGCAGAACTGCCTCCTCGCTCGGTGGGAATGGGAAACCCAAGGCGGAACGCGGCGTTCAGATGTCGAAGCCGCCCTCCAACTGCCAGTCCCTACTCGGACGGGCCATGGTGCCAAGCGTGCCGAGGCATGCAGGGCTCATGAGGGCCGATCGGCAATGCTATCGGCCCGATTCCGGAACGCCAAGTGCCACCACCCCACTCTTTTCCGCCCCCGAATCGAGGGTTTCGTGCCGGCGTGCGCCGCACGAAACCCTCGGTCTGGCCCGGATCGAGGTTTCCGTGCCGCACAGGTGCGCATGGAAACCTCGATCTGACGGGGTTGCGGGGTCGGGTAGGGTGACGGGCACGTGAAATGAGTCCCGTGAGGCTCATACGTGGAGGGAAACGACATGACCCTGCCTGATTCGGGCGTCGAGCCGAGTGCACCCTCGGGTCGCACCGTGCTGAGCGCCGACGACGTGCGACGGGCTCTCACCCGCATCGCCCACGAGATCGTCGAACGCAACCACGGCCTCGACGGCGTGGTGCTGGTGGGCCTGCAGCGTGGCGGTGTGTGGGTGGCCGACACGCTCGGCACCGTGCTGGCCGGCATCGACCCGGCCCATCCTGTGCAGGTGGGGGCGCTCGACGTCAGCTTCCACCGCGACGACGTGGGGCTGCGGCCCATCGTGCCCGGCCACGTGACACGCATCCCGATGTCGCTCGACGGCACCACCGTGGTGCTCTGCGACGACGTGCTGTTCACCGGGCGGACGGTGCGGGCCGCGCTGGAGGCTCTGAACGAGTACGGCCGACCTCGCGCCGTGCAGTTGGCAGTGGTGGTGGATCGCGGCCATCGCGAACTGCCCATCAGGCCCGACTTCGTGGGCAAGAACCTGCCCACCGCTCGCGACGAGACCGTGGTCGCCACCTCGGACGGGGTGGTGATCCGGTGAAGCACCTCCTCTCCATCGACGACCTCACGGCCGACGACATCCATCGCCTGCTCGAACTCACCGACCACATGGTGGAGGTCAGCAGTCGCCCCATTCCCAAGGTGCCGGCCCTGCGCGGCAAGAACGTGGTGAGCCTGTTCTTCGAGGACTCCA
>CAZQPJ010000381.1:0-2483 GCA_964595105.1 uncultured Bifidobacterium sp. | reverse complement strand
CTTCACCGTCACCTCGGTGATGTAGCAGAGGGCGCCCTCGTTGCCGATGACGATGTGGCGGATGTCGGGGCCGGCGGCGCGGCGCGGCACGTTCTTGATGCGGCTCACCTGGCCACCGGGGAACACGACCTCGCAGCCCACCACCATGTCCTCGATGCCGCCGTACAGGGTGGAGAACTGGCCGATGCTGCGGGTGGCCACCAGACCACCCATGCTGGCGATCGGCTTCGACTGCGGCGAGTGACCGGTGGTGAGACCGACCTCACGGGCACGGTCCTCGAGCACCTGCAACGGCACACCGCACTGCGCGGTGGCCTGCATGTTGTAGGCGTCGATGCTGATGATGCGGTTCAGCATCGACCCGTCGACCACGATCGACTGCGGGGCTCCGCTCTCGAGTCCACCCTCGGTGGCCGTCCCGCCGGTGCGGGCCACCACGTTCACACCGTGCTCATCGGCGAAGCGCAGCACGGCCGACACCTCGTCGGTGGACGCCACGTGCACCACGGCGAGCGGCAGTCGCATGGTGTGCACGTCGAAGATGTTCTGCAACTTGCGGAAGTTGTCGACGCTGGAGCGCCGCAGTTCGGCCTCCTCGGTCACCACCCGATCCGCGGGCAGCATCTGCTGCAGATGGGCGACGACGGCTTCGTTCGAGAGTGCCATGGTGATTCCTTCGTGGTCAGTGGAAGATGGGATAGGCGGTTTCGTAGATCGGATCGGTGGCCGAGCGGATCGAGTGGTACACCTCGGCGTTCATGCGGCGGTACACCTCGCCGTTGTGCGCGTCGGGCGCGAACGACTCACGGGCGGGCGCCATGGCTGCCACGGCGGCCTCGATCGACGGATGGATGCCTGCTGCCGCAGCGGCGCACATCGCCGCACCGAGGCTCGCACCGCCGGCGTCAACGGTTCGACACGCAGGGATGCCGAACGAGTCGGCGAAGATGCGCATGAACAGCGGGCTGTTCGAGCCGCCACCCGACACCAGTATCTCGGTGAGCTCGATACCGAGTTCCCCGCACATCGCGTCGACGTGGTGCTTCATCGTGAGGGCGATGGCCTCGAGGATGCTCCGGTAGAGGTGGCCGCGGGTGTGGCGGGCGTCGAAGCCGAGCATCGACCCCTTGCGGAACGGCTTGTCGGTGGGCGCCAACCAGTCGAGCACCGTCATCAGGCCGTCGCTGCCGGCGGGCACTGCGGCCGCCTCGCGCTCGATGTAGTGCTCGCGGCCGAGGCCGCCGGCTGACGCAGCGGCAGCGAACTCCGGACCCAGCAGGTCGAGGAACCAGGTGAGCGTCCACATGCCACGCCGTACGCCGCCGCTCTCGTAGAGGTATCGGTGGGGAATGCTGGCGAAGTTGGTCCAGAAGTGCTGTGGGTCGGCGTAGTTGCGGTCGCCGTGCACCATGGCGGCGATGTAGGTGCCGAGCGACACGAGCGCCGTGGTGGGGCCCAGCGTGCCGGCGCCGAGCATCTCGACCGCCTTGTCGTTGGCCGTCTGCACCACGGGAACACCCACTGGAAGGCCCGTGGCGATGGCCGCCTCGGCGGTCAGCGGGCCGATCACGTCGCCCGGCATCTGCAACTCCGGCAGCATCCGGCGCTCCACGTTGAAGGCTCGGTACAACTCGGGGTCGTCGCTCCACTGCCACGTGTCGGTGTCGATGGGCCATTGGAGGATGATGTTGTTGGCTGCGGTGTCGCGGAAACGACCGGTCATGCGGTGCGCCAGATAGCCCGAGGACGTGGTGGCGTACCGCACCTCAGGGTCGCTCGGCCGATAGGGCCGATAGGCACGGTCGTCCATCCAACTGATGAGCGGTTCGGCCAGCGACCCATCGGCACGCAGGAACGCCTTGCAACAACGGATCGGGCAGAGACCGATGCCCACGATGTCCGACGGGTCTCCCTCGAAGGCCGCCATCGCCTGTGTGCTGGCGCTGCAGATGGCGGTCCACAGGTCGTCGTCGGGATGCACCACCACACCGTGCCGCGGTCGCTCGTTGGGCCTCAGCGACTGCTGCCCCTTCGCATGCGCGCGACCATGCGAGTCGTACACCACCACCTTGGCGCTCTGCGAGCCGCAGTCGATGCCGACGAGGTACGGGCCCGACATCACCGGACGAGGTAACCGCCGTCGACCGCCAGGATGTGGCCGTTCACGTAGTCGGAAGCGCGGCTGGCAAGGAACACCACGGTGCCCATCAGGTCGGCCGGGTCGCCCCACCGGTCGGCCGGGATGTGTTCGAGCACCCGGCGGTTCGAGTCGGGGTTGCTGCGAGTGTTCGTGGTGATGGCAGTGGCGAAGTAGCCGGGAGCCAGACCGTTCACCTGCACGTTGTACATGGCGAGTTCATCGGCATATGCCTTAGTGAAGCCAGCGATGCCGTGCTTCGTGGCCGCGTAGGCCGACGACAACCGACCGCCGAGGAAGCTGAACATCGAGCAGATGTTGATGATCTTGCCGCTGCGCTGCGGGA
>CAZQPJ010000380.1:0-2484 GCA_964595105.1 uncultured Bifidobacterium sp. | reverse complement strand
TGGGGAGGATGTGCTGGTCCTGGAACACCACGATGGGCTGGTGGTCGCTCCAGCGATTGCCGATGACCGGTGAGAGCCAGCCGAACTTGAGGGGATGTGTCACGGCGTCATTGTGGCAGTTCGGAGACGTTGGTGGCCCGTGGTGCGAGGCGGGAGACCCGGGGTGAGGGGATGTCCCCCGATTTCACCTTTTTCGGATTCCGACCTCAGGTGAACGGCGGCCAGGCGGGCGGCCAGGTGGTCAGGTAGGCAGGCGGGCGGCCACCCGGGCAGCCGGGCAGGCGGGTGGCCACCCGGGGTGAGGGGATGTCCCCCGATTTCACCTTTTTCGGATTCCGACCTCAGGTGAACGGCGGCCAGGCCGGCGGCCAGGTGGGCGGGCAGGTGGACAGGTAGGCAGGCAGGCCGGCAGCCGGGCGGCCGGGCAGGCGGGCGGTCGGGCCGGCGTTCGGTCGGGCAGGCGGTCGGGCAGACGGGCAGACGGGCGGTCGGTCGATCGCGCCCTGGAGTCGGATTCCGACCTCAGGTGAACAGGGTGGGCGACCATCGCGCCGTGGAGTCGGATTCCGACGTCAGGTTAACCGGGGCGGGGCGGGGCGGTGGGTGCGGGGCGGTGGGTTCGGCGGGCGGATGCGGGTGGTGGGTGCGGGCGGCGGGGACGTGTCACCTTGGAGTCGGAATCCGAAAAAGGTGAAATGGGGGCACCTGCCAGGGGGCACCTGCCAGGGGCCCTAGCGGGGGCACTCCGCACGGGCCTTTGGGACTGGCACTCGGGACTGGCACTTGGGTCGGGTCTTCGGGTCGGGTCTTCGGGTCGGGTCTTCGGGACTGGCACTCGAGGCGGAGCTTCCCGGGCGGACCTCCGGGGCGAGTGGGCTGGCCCACGCCAAGGTCAGCGAGGGTGACGACGTAACGTGGGCGCATGCGCCTCACGCCGACCGACCGGGATCGGTTGCTGATCTTCACGGCCGCCGAACTCGCCAGGGCTCGTCGCGCCCGCGGCCTGAAGTTGAACGTGCCGGAGGCCACTGCGCTCATCGCCGACACCGTGTGCGAGGCCGCCCGAGACGGACTGCGTCTGATGGAAGCCGCCGCCCGTGGCGCATCGGTGCTGACCCCCGACGACGTGCTGCCCGGCGTGCCCGACATCGTGCGCGAAGTGAAGGTGGAGGCCGTGTTCGACGACGGCACTCGCATGGTGGTGGTGCGCAACCCCTTCGGCGAGGCCGGCAGCCTTGGCACGGAAGCCCCCGGTGCCGTCATCACCGCGCCGAGGGAACCTCGTGAACCAGCCGGACTGGTCCACCTCACAGTGGAGAACACGAGCGACGTTCCGGTGAGCATCACCTCGCACTTCCACTTCTTCGAGGTGAACCCGCGGCTCCGTTTCGACCGTGCCGCTGCGTACGGCATGCGCCTCGCCATCCCGGCGGGTGCAGCCCACCGCTTCGAGCCCGGCGTCCCCACCGAGGCACCGCTCGTGCCCATCGGTGGCGACCGCATCGCCATCGGATTCGCCGGCCTCGTCGACGGGCCACTCGACGCCCCCGGCGCCAGGGAGGCCGCCCTCGCCCGAGCTGCGGCCGAGGGCTATCTGGGGGCGGATCGATGACCCACACGCACCAGCACGGTGAGTTCCAGCACCGGCACGATGACGGCGACGTGCCCCACAGCCACACCCACCCCGACGAGATCCTTCCCGACGACTACGCAGCCATCCACGGGCCCACCGTCGGCGATCGAGTGAGGCTCGGCGACACCGGGTTGGTGATCGAGATCGAGTACGACGCACAGGAACGCGGCAATGAATTCCTCGCCGGCTTCGGCAAGACCGCTCGCGATGGCCTGTTGCTGAAGGCAGCCGCCGTGAAGGACACCTGCGACCTCGTGATCTCCAACGTGGTGATCATCGATGCAACCCGCCGCATCGGCAAACTGAGCATCGGCATCCGCGACGGTCGCATCTGCGCAGTGGGCCGAGCCGGCAACCCCGACATGCTCGACGACGTCGACGTGGTGGTGGGCACCGGTACCACCATCATCAGTGGTGAGGGCCTCATCGCCACCGCAGGCGTCATCGACACGCACGTGCATCTGCTGTCGCCCCGCATCATGGAGGCGTCGCTCGCCGCCGGCGTCACCACCATCATCGGGCAGGAGTTCGGCCCCGTGTGGGGCGTGGGCGTGAACTCGCCCTGGGCGCTGCGTCATGCGTTCAACGCGTTCGATCAGTGGCCCGTGAACGTCGGCTTCCTCGCACGCGGCTCCTCGAGCGACGAGGCACCGCTGGTGGAGGCGCTGGTTGAGGGCGGCGCCTGCGGCTTCAAGGTGCACGAAGACATGGGTGCGCACACCCGGGCACTCGACACCGCCCTGAACGTGGCCGAGTCTCACGACGTGCAGGTGGCACTGCACACCGATGGCCTGAACGAATGCCTCAGCGTTGATGACACGCTTGCCGTGCTGGCCGGCCGTACCATCCAC
>CAZQPJ010000379.1:0-2504 GCA_964595105.1 uncultured Bifidobacterium sp. | reverse complement strand
GGCTTGCTGCGACAGTCGGCGTGCCAAGCCGCGGCCCGCGAGGTCGGGGTCACCGACCAGTTGGGCGCGAACCCGCTTGATCGTGGCGGCGTCGACCGGTTTCACGCCCGTCAGATGGCCGCGGGGCCCGACTCGCCGGTGCGGATGCGGATGAGCGTCTCGACCGCCGTCACCCACACCTTGCCGTCACCGATCTTGCCGCTGCGGGCGGCCTCAACCAGCAGGTCGACCACACGGTCGACCTGGTCGTCGTCGACCACCACTTCGAGCTTGCTCTTCGGGACGAAGTCGATCTGGTACTCGGCACCGCGGTAGGTCTCGGTGTGACCTCCCTGACGGCCGAAGCCACGCACCTCGCTGACGGTCATGCCCACCACGCCGGCCGCCTTCAGAGCTTCCTTCACCTCGTCGAGCTTGAAAGGCTTGATGATCGCGGTGATCAGTTTCATGTCGTCTCCTGACGGTGTCGTTCGGTGATGTTCAGTGGGACTTCAACTTCAGTGGAGGCTGCCGCCGTGGTAGGCGGTCTCGCCGTGCACCGCCAGATCGAGGCCGGTCGCCTCGGCCTCGGCGTCGACCCGCACGCCCATGGTGCGCTTCAGCACCCACATGATGGCGTAGGTGAGGCAGAACGACCAGACGATGGCCACGCCGTTGGCCAACGCCTGCTCGAGCAGCAGTCGCACACCGCCTCCGTGGAACAGACCCTTGCGGAATTCGGCGCCGAAGAAAGCAGGGTTGGCGAACAGGCCGATGAGCAACGAGCCCACCAGGCCGCCCACGAAGTGAACGCCCACCACGTCGAGCGAGTCGTCGAACTTGTACCGGGTCTTCAGCCGCACCGAGTAGCAGCAGATGGTGCCGGCGAGCAGGCCGATGATGATGGGCGCCGAACCGGCGACGTAGCCGGCGGCCGGGGTGATGGCCACGAGACCGGCAACGATGCCCGATGCCGCCCCGAGGTTGGTGGCGTGCCCGTCACGTCGCCACTCGACGAGCACCCACGCCAGGCCTGCAGCTGCCGCAGCGAGGAACGTGTTCATGAACGCCTGTGCCGCCTGCCCGTTGGCGGCGAGCGCCGAGCCGGCGTTGAAACCGAACCAGCCGAACCAGAGGATGCCGGTGCCGATCATCACCAGCGGCATGCTGTGCGGCGGATGTCCCTCCTGCGGCCAACCCTTCCGCTTGCCCAGCACCAGCACAGCGGCAAGTGCGGCGATGCCTGCGTTCACGTGGATGGCGGTGCCGCCGGCGAAGTCGAGCGAGCCGCGCTGACCCAGCCACCCTCCGAACACCCACTTGAACACGGGCACGTACACGAGCAACGACCAGATGGGCACGAACACGGCCCAGGTGGAGAACTTCATGCGGTCGGCCACCGCACCGCTGATGAGCGCCGGCGTGATGGCGGCGAACATGCCGAGATAGGCGATGGTGGCCAACTGGCCGCCGTTGTCGGACAAGCCGATGCCGTGCAGCATGAGGTTGTCGAAGCCGCCGAGGAAGTCGTTGTCGAACGGCACCTGCGCCAGCGTGTAGCCCACCACCGCCCACACCACCGGAATCACCAGCACGCAGTAGAAGTTCATCATCAACATGTTGAGCACGTTGCGGCTGCGGTCCATACCGCCGTAGAAGAAGGCCAGACCCGGTGTCATGAACAGCACGAGTGCCGCCGACACCAGGATCCACGCAACGTTGCCGCTCTCCATGTCGTCTTCCCCCCTGAGGCGATGAAGTCCAGAGAGTAACTCCCACGTGTGTGAGCGGCCATGCTCACCGCTCTAAGGTTCGGCCCATGACCGACACGCTCGAGACACCCGCCCAGGCCGGCCGCTGGACAGCCCAGTGGAAGGAGCTGTACGCCGAGGTCATCACCACGGGCTTGTGCACCGGGTGCGCTGGGTGCGTGGTCACGTGCCCGCACGACGTCATCGGGTACGAGCACGAGGAAGGCAAGTACAAGCCGTTCCATCTGGAGGCCGAACTCGGTGCCGAGAACTGCGTGCACGGATTCGGCGAGGGCGGCGGCTGCACCACCTGCACCCGAGCCTGCCCGCGGTTCCGTGCATGGGAGCCTGCCGCCGACATGCACCTGTTCGGTCGAGTGCGCAACCCCGACGAGATGGGGGGTGTGTGGCGCCAGCTGCTGCTCACCCGAGCAGCCGACGACACCCAGCACCAGAAGGGCCAGGACGGTGGCTTCGTCACCGCGATGCTCACCTGGCTGATGGACCACGACTACATCGAGGCCGCCATGGTGAGCGGTGTGGAAGCCGACGACGCGTGGAAGGCCAAGCCCGTGCTGGCACGCAACAAGGAGGAAGTGCTGGCCACCGCTGGCAGTCGCTACACCTACTGCGCCAACCCGCTCGCGTTGCGCGACGCGAAGGAACAGGGCTTCAGCCGGCTGGCGCTGGTGGGCATGGGTTGCCAGACGTCGTCGCCGCCCACCATGTGGGACCGCAAGGCCGGCAAGGTGAGCAAGCCGTTCCTCTTCAACA
>CAZQPJ010000378.1:0-2510 GCA_964595105.1 uncultured Bifidobacterium sp. | reverse complement strand
TGCGGCCGTAGGCCACCACGACTCCGAGTTCGGCACCACACCTCGCCGCATCAGCAAGTTCGTGGCTCACCGGAAGTCCGAGCTCGAGCGCCGCAGCCTTCACGGGGCTCGGCGAGAGATCGCTGCCCCTGCCGCGTCGCTTGTCGGTGCGCGTGATGACCAGCACCACCTCGTGACCTGCCTCGACGAGCGCCCGAAGGGGTGGTACCGCCATCTCTGGAGTGCCGAGAAACACCACGCGGCGACGCATCAGACCGCACTCACTTGAGGCGAAGACGGCGGAGCACACCCGGCTGGGGGCTCTCCTGCAGTCGCCGATATTCGGCCATCGCCTCACGTCGTTGGTCGGGAGTCATCCGGTCGAACATCAGCACGCCATTGAGATGGTCGATCTCGTGCTGGAACACCCGACCGAGGAAATCGTCGGCCTCGATCTCCACCTCGTCACCATCGAGCGTGACACCACGGACCAGCACCCGGTTCGGGCGCAGGATGTCGACATAGAGCTCGGGGATGCTGAGGCAACCCTCCGAGTAGACGAACTCACCGTCGGACTCGACTACCACCGGGTTCACCAGCGCCATCGGCTGGTCGTCGATGTCCCACACCACGACCTGCTTCTGCACACCGATCTGCGGCGCTGCGAGGGCGCAGCCGTTGTCGGTGGTGTACAGCGAGTCGAACATGTCGTCGACGAGGCGAGCGATCTTTCCGTCGATGTCGGTGACCGACGCGGCAACCGTCTTCAGGACCGGATCACCGAAGGTACGAATCCGCTGCGCCATGAGTGCAAGGCTACCGAGTGATGAACGCGCCGGGATCCCACTACTTCGATGAGGAGCCCACCACCGACTCGGCACCACGCGAGGTGACGCTCATGCTGCCCGATGGCTCGTTGCGCCTCACCACCGATCGCGGGGTGTTCGGCTACGACCGCATCGACCAGGGAACGAAGTTGCTGTTGCTGAAGGCGCCGCCGCCACCCGACCACGGCGACCTCCTCGATCTCGGTTGTGGCACCGGTGCCATCGCGCTCACCCTCGCACGCCGCGCTCCGCACGCGACGGTCTGGGCCGTCGACGTGAACGAACGAGCGCGCGACCTGTGCCGCAGGAACGCCGAGGTGAACGCGATTCCCAACGTCCGCGTCGCAGCGCCTGACGAGGTGCCACCCGAGGTGAGGTTCGCAGCGATCTGGAGCAACCCTGCGATCCGCATCGGCAAGCCGGCGCTGCACGAGATGCTCCTGCGCTGGCTGACCAGGCTCGTACCCGGCACGGCAGCCGTGATGGTGGTGCACAAACACCTCGGTAGCGACTCGCTGCAATCGTGGCTCGACCGACAGGGGTTCCCCACCACCCGACTGGCGTCATCATCGGGGTACCGCATCCTGGAGTCGGTCCGCCCACCGGAGGCCTGACCGCCGGCGGCAGGCTCAGACCCGAGGAGGATCGACCTCGACCCGGAGGCGACTGCCCTTCGGACGCGGCGTAGCGGCGAGGGCCATTCCGAGCGTCATCCACTCGTCGTGCCGCACCAGTGCCCCGTGTGGCGTGGACGCGACCTCCAACCCCGTGGCAGCCGCGAACTCGGCGGCTCCGGCACCCTCGATCGAGGCGAGTGCTCGATAGGGAGGCAGCCCGAGCGCCCGACGTCGTGCCGCCTCCTCGTGTGCCAGCGGCCCGAGGTCACCCGTGACCGCTGCCACGATGACCGGATGCGTCGGCACGAAGGTCTGCACCAGCACGCCGCTGCCCTCACGACGCCGACCGACCAGTCGTGCTGCCCGGACGAGCAATGCCATGGCGTGCTCGTGTGCCCGGTAACGCGGAGCGAGCAGCTCGGCATCGAGATCGAGGAAGGCCACCACGTCGACACCGCGCACCCGGTGCAGCAGCGCCTCGGTACCGACGAGCACCTCGGCGTCGGGGAGTTCGTCGGTGGCACCGGTGACCACGCCCACCGGCCGATTCGCCGCCGCCTCGAGTTCCTCGCGGAGTCGAGACACCCCCGGCTTCACCACTGCCATTGCTGTCGCACCGCATGCGTGACACACGACTGGGCGCGTCGCCCGGCACCGATGGCACTCGAACGTGCCATCGTCGGCTTGGGCCACGGCGGCCTCACATCGTTCGCATCGCTGCAGGGCCCTGCATCCACGACATGCGAGGAGCCGCGCCCGACCCGTGACATTCGAGACACACACCACACGACGGTGCGGCGCGCGCAGGTGCTCGATGAGTTCCGACGTCAGCAGCGAACGACGCCACGGCTCCTCGTCAGAACGGTCGACCACCTGGGTCGACGGCCATCCCTGCGACCCGCCGTCGGTCGGCGTCTCGAGTACACGACTCGCTGCCCACTCGAGCGCAGTGAGGGTGGGGCACGGTGACACCAGGACACAGCGAGCACCCGCCCTGCGTGCACGCTCGAGTGCCACGTCACGCGCATGCCAGGTGGGCGTGCGCTCCTCCTGCAACGCTTCGTCGTGCTCGTCGAGCACCACGAGG
>CAZQPJ010000377.1:1374-2513 GCA_964595105.1 uncultured Bifidobacterium sp. | reverse complement strand
GCCGTGTGGTGCTCGACCAGCCGGGCGCCGAGAAGCTCGTCGGCAAGGGCGACATGCTGTTGCTGCCCGGCAACTCGAACCACCCTCAGCGTATTCAGGGCTGCTTCGTCAGCGAGGAGGAAGTGCGCAAGGTGGTGGCGCACTGGCGGCGTCAGTCTCCCGAGGTGGTGTACGTCAGCGGTGTCGAGGGCGACGACGGTCAACTGGGTGGAGGCGGCGGTGCGTTCGGTGGGAATGGCGCCGACGACGACGAGGACGAGACGCTGATGCGGCAGGCCATGGAGCTCGTGGTGCGCAGCCAACTGGGCAGCACGTCGATGCTCCAGCGCAAGCTGAAGGTCGGCTTCGCCCGGGCAGGTCGCATCATGGACCTGCTCGAGCAGCGCGGGGTGGTGGGGCCGAGCGAGGGCTCCAAGGCTCGCGAGGTGCTGATGTCCGTCGAGGAGTTCGAACTGTTACAAGAGGCACATCGACAGAGCTGACCCGAGGGTTCACACTGACCTCAGGAGGTTCATCATGCGAACCCGGTCCACCATCCTCGCGACAGTGGCGCTGCTGACGGCGCTCACCGGTTGCACGCTCCGTTCCTCGGGCAGCGAGACCACCGACTCGGTGATCAACACGACAACAACCTCGACCGCGCCCACGACGTCGAGCACGACGAGCACCAGCCCGACGAGCACCAGCACGACGAGCACCAGCACCACGACGCCCGTCCCGTCGGTGAACGTGGCCGCCTATCTCGTCCGAGCCGAGAAGTTGACGGTGCTCGGCAGGCAGGTGCCGGCCGCCACCCCCTACAGCGCCATGACGGCGTTGCTGGCCGGGCCGACTGCCAGCGAGCGTTCGGCAGGGGTGACGTCGCTCGTACCTGCGGGAACACGGTTGCTCGGTGCGGACGTGAAGGGCACCGAGATCACCATCGACATGTCGCACGAGTTCGAGAGCGGGGGAGGCTCGTTCGCCGTGCGGATGGCCATCGCCCAGGTGGTGTACACGGTCACCCAGTTCCCGGGAGTCACCTCGGTGAGGTTCCGCATTGACGGCGAACTGCGCGACATGCTGTCGGGCGAGGGCATCATGGTCGATCCGGCCACGCCCGAGCAGTACCGCGACGACGTGCTGCCCGGCATCCTGCT
>CAZQPJ010000377.1:0-1274 GCA_964595105.1 uncultured Bifidobacterium sp. | reverse complement strand
TTCGACTGGAGCGAAGCCGACGGCGTCACCATGCTCGACCTCGTCGAGTTCGTACTGCCCTGACCGAAGGCTGGCATGATGCCGGCATGAACTTCACCGAGATCACGTCCGGCCTGCGATTTCCCGAGGGTCCCATCGCGATGCCCGACGGCAGCGTGATCCTGGTGGAGATGTTCGGGCCGCGCATCACACGCGTGCAGCCCGATGGCACCAAGGAGACCATCGCCGACATCGAGGGCGGCCCCAATGGTGCGGCCATCGGGCCCGACGGCGCGCTCTACCTCTGCAACAACGGCGGCGTGTTCACGCCCGTCGACCTCGGCGAGTTGCTGCTGCCCGGGCCGTACGACCCCGACCGTTACATCGGTGGTCGCATCCAGCGCGTCGACCTCGCCACCGGCGAGGTGACCGACCTCTACACGCACTGCGACGGGCATCCGCTCCGTGCTCCCAACGACCTCGTGTTCGACGCCCACGGTGGCTTCTGGTTCACCGACCACGGCATCCGCAACGAACACGCCCGCACCGCCGACTTCACCGGCATCTACTACGCGAAGGCCGACGGCAGTCACATCAGCGAGCAGGTGTTCCCCGTGGAGGGTCCGAACGGCATCGGCCTCTCGCCCGACGGTGGCACGGTGTACTGGGCGGAGACCCACACGGGCCGCGTGTTCCGCCGCACCATCACCGAGCCCGGTGTGCTGGCCCCGGCCATGCCGCTCGACACCTCGGTGTGCCTTGCCGGTCTGCCCGGCTATCAGTTGCTCGACTCACTGGCCGTCGACGGCGAGGGCAACGTGTGTGTGGCGACGCTCGTGAACGGCGGCATCACCGTGATCTCGCCGGTCGACGGCAGCACCACCCACATTCCCACCGGCGACCTGCTGACCACCAACATCTGCTTCGGCGACACCGACGGCAGCGGCGAGTACCGCGATGCGTACATCACCTGCTCGGGCACCGGACGACTGCTGCACATGCGCTGGCCTCATCGCGGGCTGCGGCTCAACTACCTGTAGTCGCCGTCGGTAGCCTGAGCCGTCATGGGTCAGCGCTTCTACGTCGAGACCTTGGGCTGCCCCAAGAACCAGGTCGACAGCGACAAGTTGGTGGGCACCCTGTTGGCCGATGGCATGACCGCCACCGACGACCCGTCGGCAGCCGACCTCGTGGTGGTGAACACCTGTGCATTCATCGACGAGGCGCGCCGCGAGAGCATCGACACCATCCTGGCGCTCGACGACCAACGCAAGAAGGGTGCCCGACTGGTGGTC
>CAZQPJ010000376.1:0-2518 GCA_964595105.1 uncultured Bifidobacterium sp. | reverse complement strand
TCGGTATCGTAAATGCCGTTGCGCCCGCCCTGCTGGCGGGCGTGGCAAGAGGCGCTGAGCAGGTCGCCGATCCGAGCCGGCGCAATGAAGCTGATCTCGGCGCCGGACGCGACGGTGACGTGGTTGAAGGTATTGCAGGCGTAGGCGAAGGCCTCGTCGGCGACCAGGAAAATATAGCCGCCGTGGCAGATGCCGTGGCCGTTGACCATGTCGTCGCGCACGGCCATGCGCATTCTCGCCCAGCCGGGGCCGATTTCCAGCAGCTCGACGCCGAGACTGCGTCCGGCCTTGTCGGCGACGGACATCTCGGCCGCGCAACGCTCGGCGATCTGCTGCGGTGTCTGGCGCTGCAGCCGGGTTCCGTCGGTGGGACAGTGCTGCACGCCGATGCGGGCGAAGAGCAGACGGAGGTAGTCGTAGACCTCGGTGATGGTGCCCACCGTGGAGCGCGGGTTGCGGCTGGCGCTCTTCTGGTCGATCGAGATGGCGGGTGAAAGCCCCTCGATGACGTCGACGTCGGGCTTGTCCATCTGGCCGAGGAACTGTCGGGCATAGGCCGACAGCGATTCGACATAGCGACGCTGACCCTCGGCGTAGATGGTGTCGAAGGCGAGGCTGCTCTTGCCCGACCCCGACAGACCAGTGAACACCACCAGACGATCGCGGGGGATCTCGATGTTCACGTTCTTGAGGTTGTGCTCGCGGGCGCCGCGGACGACAATCTTTGCTTCGGGGGCCGGGGCCATGGGCCGAGGCTAGCGATCAAGTTCCCTTCAGGTGGAGCCGATGACACAGTGATGGCGAACCAGCACGGCAGCGAGAACGTTTTCCCGCGCACCGCGGCGAGTGTGCTCGACCATCTTGCCTCCACCTCCGGGCTGTCCACGTGGCTGTTGGTGAGATCCGCCTCCGGTGTGAATCAGGTCGTCGCCGCCGTCGACCCCATCGGAAGCATCCGCAGTCACGATGCCGTGGCGACCGACGTGGGTGTCGGCGCCGCCGCCCGCATCACGGTGCCGGTGTTGCTTCCCGACGGCGAAGCATTCGGCGAGTTGGTCGGATTCGGTTCGACACCGCTCACCGTCGGACAGTACGAATCCTTGAGGGCGCACGCCACGGTGCTGGCGTCGTCCCTCGGAGCCCTGGCTGCCAGCACTCGCACGCTCGCCCTGTTGCGGCGGGATTCCGCAGGCGACGACGCACGCGATCCGCTCACCGGACTGGCCACGCGGCAGCAGTGGGAGCACCGACTCCGCGCCGACGAGGAGGTGTGCTCCGAGTTCGGTGAGTCCGCCGGTGTGCTCGTGGTGGAACTCGACGATCTCAAACGGAGCAACGAGCTCCACGGCTACTCGGCTGGTGATGCGCAACTCCGCAAGGTCGGCGCTCTGGTGCGCGAGCTCATCGGAACCCGGCACTTCGCAGCGCGACTCACCGGCGACCGCCTCGGTATCGTGCTCGTCGGCGCTCCCGACCACGAGCTCGCCGAGTTCGAGCGGGCGCTCCGCCGCGGATTCGCCGCCCTCGATGTCTCGACTGCTGTCGGCGTCGGCCGTCGACAGCCCGACCGCGGGCTCGACGGCGCAGTGGCCGACGCGGAAGCGCAGCTCGGGCACGGCACCCCTCATCCCCTCCTCGTCACCGGTGACGCGCATGAAGCCGCCGCCGTCATCGAGGCCATCGAGCTCGGTGCAATCCGTGCCTACTTCCAACCCATCGTCGACCTCCGCACGGGCTCCGTGGTCGCCATCGAGGCGTTGGCCCGCTGGCAGTCGCGCGACGGCATCCGCGAGCCCGACCAGTTCCTGCGCCTGGTGCAGCAGTCGGGTCTCCTCGGAGCGCTCTTCGAGCGCGTCCTCGACGACGGCCTGCAGCGCCTCGCCGAGTACCGGCATCTCGTGCCCGGCCTCTCGCTCGCCGTCAACTTCGAGTTCGACAGCAAACTCGACTACACCCTGCACCGCACGGTTGCCACACTGTTGGCCAAGCACCGCCTACCGGCATCGGCGCTGAGCCTCGAACTCAGCGAGCGGCAGACCTTCGCCCTCCCGTCGACCATCCGGCGCGAACTGCAGTCGGTGGCCGACATGGGTGCTCGCCTCGTGCTCGACGACTTCGGCACCGGATTCGCCTCACTCGAGACGCTCACCTCCCTGCCCATCGCTGGCGTGAAGCTCGACCGCCGCTTCACCGGGCAGGTCATCAACGGCGACCGCGAGGCCGTGGTGGTGAAGGCGATGATCGCGATGGCCACCGAGGCCGGCCTCGACGTCATCGCCGAGGGCATCGAAACCCAACAGCAGTGCGACCGTCTGGTGCGCATGGGGTGTCGACTCGGCCAGGGCTACCTGTTCGCGCTCCCCCAGCCGGCCGACGCGTTGGCGGCCGTGCTGAGCGCACCCCTCGCCAGCCGCTTCTGACCGCCACCAGCCACCAGCCACCCGCACCCACACCCCCAACCACACCCCCAACCACCCACCAACCGCCGAGGATGTCGCGACCGTATCGTCGCTGGCCG
>CAZQPJ010000375.1:0-2520 GCA_964595105.1 uncultured Bifidobacterium sp. | reverse complement strand
AGGTCTTGGTAGGCGGGTTCGCACATCTTCTCGGCGGCGGGCAGGTTCACCCACAACTGCAGTCCGTGTGTGCGACCGCCCCTCGCCTGCTCGGCCGCGCTGGGGCCTTCGCGATGCAACACGCCCGAACCGGCGGTCATCCACTGCGTGTCACCGGCGCAGAGCATGCCGTGATTGCCCATCGAGTCGCGGTGCTCGTTCTCTCCCTCGAGCAGGTAGGTGACCGTCTCGAAACCGCGATGCGGGTGCCACGGCGTGCCGATTCCCTTGCCCGGGGCGAACTCCACGGGGCCGAGGTGGTCGAAGAGCAGGAACGGGTCGAGATGGCTCAGCGTCATCGTGGGGAAGGGTCGACGCACCACGAACCCGTCACCCTCGACGGCCTGTTGGGCCCGGATCAGTCGCATGGGTTCAGCCTCTCATCCGTTCATCGACGCGCCGGCCATGACGATGAAGAAGAACACCATCATCAACGCGCCCAGCACGAGCAGGACGGTGCCGATGATGCCGCACACCCGCCCCGCCGTGACGTTGCCACGATTGCGGTAGTCGATGGCGGGATTGGCGTTCATCTCCCGCACGGCGGTGTTGCCCATCACCCAGGCGACGGGCCCCAGCAGGCCGCACACCACCAGCGACAGGATGCCGAGCACGAGAATCGTGGTGCCGTTCGGGTGCTCTGCGCTCTGGCGGTAGGCGTACGGCGACGGCCCGGGAGGGGGCGGCGGCGGGGGCATCGACATGGGCCGAGTGTACGTGCGTCAACTGCTGCGTTGCTGAGAGCCGAGGACCGTGTGCTCCGGCGCCTTGCGTTCCCACAGCACTGCGCCGAGGCATGCCGAGGCGACCCACAACACCGCGATCACCGTGCAGGTGGTCATCAGCGCCATCGCCGCACCGATGGGACCGAAGCCGACCCACCCGTCGAGCAGACGCGGAAACACCCATCGCAATGTCACGCGGGCGAAGACGTTGTCGAGCACCACGCCGACGAGGCCGCACCAGACGAACTGTCGCCAGCCGAGCCGGCCATTCCGGATGAGGATCACGGGGGAGATGGCCCACAGCACGAAGCCGGGCACGAACGAAAGCAGGTTGACAAGGAACCGCACGACCGAGGTGGGTTCGCGCACGAACATGAGGCCCAGGGTTTGCGTCACCATCAGCACGACGAACCACACCGCGCCGCGCCACACCTCCGTCCAGAACGTGAAGCGCTCGCGCTGGAAGGCCCGCGCCCACACTTTGGCCACCTGCGCCGACATCGGGATGCCCCAGAACAGGAAGCCACCGAGCCCGGCCAGCGTCCAGACGCTGCGGATGCTGGCCCCCGTGCCGAACAGGTCGTTCACGATGGCGGCGCTCTGTCCGTCGAGGTTCATCCAGTCGATGAGGAAGTCGCCCATGCTGAGCCGTGCGCTGAACTTCACCGCCCAGCCGTAGCCGATGAGCACGAGCGGGATGATGGTGGTGAACAGTTCGAGCGCCAGGAGCCCTGCGAGGTCGAGGCCCTCCACCGCGAAGAAGCGGCGACTGGCTGCCACCACGACACCCAGGCTCTTCGTCTCCTCGAGTCGCTCGTAGGCGTCGACGAGGTGGTCCTTGATCGACTCGAGGTGCTCCTCCATCGACGTCGAGTGTAGGGAATGGCAAATCGGCAACGGGGGGCGTAGCATGACGTCACCGTTCGGGCCAGCGTCGTCCCGTGCGCCACCAGCCGTTCAACCGACTCCGTGGAAGCAGAAATCGATGCACACTCACATTCCCGCGGGCTTGCCCGCGCCCTCCGGCCTGTACGACCCGCGCTTCGAGCACGACGCGTGCGGCGTGTCGTTCGTGGCCAACATCAAGGGTGTCGCCAGTCGCTCGATCGTTTCGATGGGGGTGGGCGCCCTCTGCAACATGGAGCACCGTGGCGCCACGGGCGCGGAGGCCGACACGGGTGACGGCGCCGGCATCCTGATCCAGGTGCCCGACGCCTTCCTGCGGGCCGTGGCCGGTTTCGACCTTCCTCCCGTGGGTCATTACGCGGTGGGCATGGGATTCCTGCCGGCCGACGCCAACGACGCCGAGAAGGCGATGGCCTCGATCGAGGCGGTGATGGCCGATGAGGGCCTCGCCGTGCTCGGTTGGCGCGACGTGCCCGTGAACCCCTCCTGCCTCGGCACCTCCGCACGTGCGGTGATGCCGTCGTTCAAGCAGGTGTTCGTGGCCGACCCTGCAGGCGCAGCCGGCATCGACCTCGACCGGATGTTGTTCGTGGCCCGCAAGCGAATCGAGCACGAGTTGCCCGCCGAGCAGCGCACCTACTTCCCGTCGCTCAGCAGCCGAACCCTCATCTACAAGGGCATGTTCACCACGCCGCAGTTGGCGATCTTCTTCCCCGACCTCGGCGACCAGCGCATGGAGAGTGCGCTCGCACTGGTGCACAGTCGGTTCAGCACCAACACCTTCCCCAGTTGGCCGCTGGCCCACCCGTACCGCTTCATCGCCCACAACGGTGAGATCAACACGGTGCAG
>CAZQPJ010000374.1:0-2522 GCA_964595105.1 uncultured Bifidobacterium sp. | reverse complement strand
TGCCGATGTCGAACAGACCCTCACCGACGTAGAGCGGAATCTCCTGCGGCCGCAGGATGCGCACCTCGCTGATACGCGGATCGTCGATGGAGGCCTTGTAGTCGACCGCCGACGAGCGCACGACCGACAGGTCGGCACCCTCGAACAGGTCGAGCGTCGCCTTCTCGAGCGAGCCCTTGGGGAGGACGAGCTTCAGCACGGCCGGAAGGCTAGCGGCAGGGCCTCAGTGCTGCGTGGGCGATTCGTGCAGGAGTCGGAGCGCATGGGGCAGTACATCGAGCACCGCCGACAGTTGCTCGACACAACCCTTCGGCGAACCTGGCGTGTTGCACACGATGCTCGAGCCACGAATGCCGACGATGCCGCGTGACAGTCGGCCGAGCGGATTCACGAGGCGCATCGCCTCGGCAAGGCCGGGTGCCTCCCGTTCCACGATGGCCCGAGTGCCCTCCGGGGTCTGGTCGCGTGGGGCGAAGCCCGTTCCCCCGGTGGTGACCACGAGCCCTGCAAAGCCCTCGGTGAGCTCCTCCAGTGCTCGGGCCACTGATTCGACACCGTCGGCCACGACACGATGGTCGACCACGTCGAACCCGTGCTGGTCGAGCAACGACACCAATGCGGCCCCGCTCGTGTCGACTCGGGTGCCGGCCACCACGCCGTCGCTGACCGTGAGCACTTTGGCCTGCAGGGCGGTTACGTCGCTCATGACGTCCTACGGTACCGAAGGACGACCATGCCGTCGGTGTCGGCATGGTGCGGCAGCACCCGCCAGCCGTGACCGAACGCCGTCCAGGCACCATCCGGTCGGTCGACGATCGGCTCGAAACCGTCGGGTACGGGATGATCGACCGACTCTGCAGCGAGCACCGTGCAGACGCTGTAGGTGAGTGTGCCGCCCGACCTCACCAGCGGGGCACAGTGCCGCAACAGCCGACCCTGAACCTCGGCAAGCGCGCCGACATCGGCCGCGTCGACGCGCCAACGGGCATCCGGCCGGCGTCGCAGCGTGCCGAGCCCACTGCACGGTGCATCGATGAGCACATGGTGGAAGGAACCGGGAGGAAATGGCGGCACGGCGCCATCGGCGACCAGCGGCACCACACCGGCGGCTTTCAACCGGCGAACGTTCTGCGCGATGAGGCGCACACGGTGCTCCTGCAGGTCGGCGGCGACCACCAGTGCACCACGGGTTGCGATGGCAGTGGCCTTGCCGCCCGGCGCCGCACACACGTCGAGCACCACCTCACCGCCCGATGCCGGCACCGCTGCCGCCACCCACTGCGAACCGAGGTCCTGGGTGTAACCGTCGTCGCGCTCGGTGACCGAGGGGGCCTCGTTCATGGTGGCCAGCATGGCCATCGCCTCGGCATCGCCCACCTCGGCGACGAGACGCTCGACGATCCAGTCGGGATAGCTCAGCTCGACTGCGGGCGACGGCCAGCTCATGGGCGTGGCGGCCACCTTCCGGAGCACTGCGTTCACGAAGCCTCGTGCCCTCGCTGGCGCCACTGCCACGGTCTCCCCCACTGCGGCGTGCACCGCCACGCCGGCGTAGTGCAGCTGATAGGCGCCGAGGCGCAGGAGCGCCCGTACATCAGGCTCCGGGTCGGCGTGCAGGAAGCGATCAACGAGCGCATCGCAGGCGCGACGCATCCGCGTGGTGCCGTACACGAGATCGGTGACGAACCGGCGATCGCGCTCGTCGAGGCGCGACCGCTCGAGCTCAGGCCCGAGCACCAGGTTGGCGTAGGCGCCCTGCTGATCGATCCGGCGAAGCACCTTCGCGGCAAGTGCACGCGAGGAGGTCATTCGAAGTGCTCACCCTCACCGAGTCGAGCACCGCGCACGAAGTCGCCTGCCGCCATCGGAGCCTTCCCCTCTGGTTGCAACACCGTGATCACGATGCGACCTCCGGGTACGAGGCCCGTCGGATCGGACCCTTCATGGGCAGTGATCACCTTCATCCGCTTGCCGCGGAACGTGGTCCAGGCACCTCCGACGCGCACCTGCCGCAACACGACCTCGGTGGGTTGGCCCCAGTCGATGCGGAGATCGTCGGGGGTGATCTTCGCCGCGTGGACAGGGTTGCCCTCCTGCGGCACCGGCACGGGCAGCGGACCCCCGAGGACCCGCACCAGTTGACGGCAGCCGGCGTCGACAAGGGAGCGTCGGAGTTCATCGGCGGTGGTGGTGTCACCGATCGGCACCTCCACCGTGTCGAGCACGTCACCCGTGTCGAGACCCTCCGCCACCTCCATCAGGCACACACCCGTGGTGGTGTCGCCGGCCAGGAGGGCCCGCTCCACCGGCGCCGCCCCGCGCCACCTCGGCAGGAGCGAGAAGTGAAGATTCACCATCGGTACCGCCGCCAGCACCGCAGCGGGAATGATGCGGCCGTAGGCCACCACGACTCCGAGTTCGGCACCACAACTCGCCGCATCAGCAAGTTCGTGGCTCACCGGAAGTCCGAGTTCGAGCGCCGCAGACTTCACGGGGCTCGGCGAGAGATCGCTGCCCCTGCC
>CAZQPJ010000373.1:0-2603 GCA_964595105.1 uncultured Bifidobacterium sp. | reverse complement strand
GCCACTGGGGTCACGACATCTCGCCCGACGAGACGCCCATCGAGGCAGGTCTCGGTTTCGTGGTGGCGTGGAACAAGCCCGATGGCTTCATCGGTCGCGATGCGTTGCTCGCCCAGAAGGAGGCGGGTGTGCACCAGCGCATGGCGCAGTTCCGCCTGCACGACGACAACGTGCTGCTCTACCACAACGAGCCGATCTGGCGGAACGGTGTCATCGTGGGTCGCATCACGTCGGGGATGTACGGCCACTTCGTGGGCGGCTCGCTCGGCATGGGCTACGTGGCCAACCCCGACGGCGTGTGCGAACGAGACTGGGTGCTGCAGGGCGACTACGAGATCGAGGTCGCCGGAGTTCGCATCCCTGCGTCGGTGAGCCTCGACCCGTGGTACGACCCCAAGAGCGCGCGGGTGCGTACCTGACCCATGGCCATTCGTGCCCTCAGCACAGCGCAGGAGGCCACCACGGCCGACGGCGACGGACAGTACGACGCCGACGCGCCCATCGGTGGCCGCATCCGTGAACTGCGCAAGGCTCACGGCCGCACGCTGAGCGACGTGGCGTCGGCGGTGGGCATCTCGGTGAGCTACCTCAGCCAGATCGAGCGCGATGTGTCGCGTCTGCCGATCGCCGTGCTGAAACAGATCGCCGACGTGCTGGGCGTGCACATGAACTGGTTCTTCCGTGCAGCGCCAGAGGGGCCGGCCGACGAGCGCGACCTCATCGTGCGCGCCGGCAACCGACGCAACCTCACGTTCACCGGCCTCGGCATCACCGAGGAGCTTCTGTCACCCAACCTCAGCGGCCCGCTCGAGTTGCTCATCAGCACCATTCACCCCGGAGCCGACAGCGAGTTCTATGCGCATGACGGCCACGAGGCCGGGCTGGTCATCAGCGGCACGCTGCAACTGTGGGTGCACGACCGTCACTTCGTGCTCGAGGCGGGCGACAGTTTCGCCTTCCCCAGCACCGATGCGCATCGCTGTGCCAACACCGGCAGGGCGCCGGTGAAGGTGCTGTGGGTGATCACCCCGCCGCACTACTGACGGTGGCAGGGCCGGTGTCGCCCGCGGCATCGCCGCCCGTTCCGATGAACGGGTCGGCGCGAACCTGTTGCTGCAGCCAGTCGCGGAACATGCGCACCGACTCCTGCTCTGCCTGCTCGGCGCGGCACACCATGTACCACCGTCGGGGTTGGGCCACCGACACGGTGAACGGAGCCACCAGACGGCCCGAGCGGAGGTCGGCACCGACCAGGAACGACGGCACGATGGCCACGCCCTGCCCGTCGACCGCGGCCTCGATGGCCAACAGGTAACTGTCGAAGCGCACCGTGCCCGTGCCCGTCACCTGTGGCACTCCCGCTGCCTCGAGCCACGTGTGGCACTCGTCGACGGCGGTGTAGAGCTGCAGGAGCGGATGGTTGACGAGGTCGACCGGCTGGCGCAGCCCCATACCTGCGCGTGCAAGCGTGGCGCTGCACACCGCGATCAGGCGTGCATCGAACAGATGCGTGGCATGCACGCCCTGGCGCTCGGGCTGATCGGTGCACACGATGGCAACGTCGCTCTCGGCCTCGTTGAACTCCCAGTCGAGCTGGCTCGTGTTGAGCCTCACCTTCACCTCGGGGTGGGCTGCAGTGAAGGAGTGCAGTCGGGGAATGAGCCATCGCACCGCGACGGTGACGTACACCTGCACGTCGAGTTCGCGTGCGGCAGTGCCGAGGGTGACCAGCGCGGTGCCCTGTTCGAGACGCAGCAGTGCCTCGCGCACATAGGGCTGGTAGATGGCACCGGCCTCGGTGAGTTCCACCCGTCGGTTCTGGCGGCGGAACAGGCTCACGCCGAGCCGCTGTTCGAGTTCGGCCACCTGATGGCTGATGGCCGACTGGGTGACCGACAGTTCCTGTGCGGCGGCGCGGAAGCTCCGGTGACGCGCGGCGGCATCGAACGAGCGCAGCGCGGCCAGAGGAGGGATGGTGGCCACGGGGGCACATTACATGAGAAGGACTCATGTGAAAGTGAGAGAGTCTCGCTTGTCGATTTCGTCATCGCTCGTCAGACTGGATTCAACGAACCGAAGAGGAGTGCGTCGATGAGTGATGTTCAACAGGCGGGTCGCCGTGGAGGCCGCGAGGCACGTCGGGCCATGCGTGCCGCACCCCTGGCCAAGGACGTCCGTCCCGTGAATCCCGGTCTCGAAGGCGGCCGCTACAAGGTGCTCACCGATGCCGAGGTGATGAAGGTGCACATGGCGGCACTCGACGTGCTCGAGAACATCGGCCTCGCCGATGCCATCCCGTCGTGCATCGAACTGCTCACCGCGAAGGGCTGCACCATCGACGAGCACGGCCGCATGCGCTTCCCGCGTGCCTTGGTGGAGGACACGCTCACCATCGCCGGTCGCCACTTCCCGCTCTATGCGCAGGACCCGCAGTACGACATGGAGCCGTGGGGCCGCAAGGTGTACTACGGCACGGCGGGCGCCGCCGTGCAGATCATCGACCCCGTCACCGGCGCGTACCGCGAGAGCACGGCGCAGGACTGCTACGACATCGCCCGTCTGGTCGACACGATGGAGCACATCCACTTCTACCAGCGCACCGT
>CAZQPJ010000372.1:0-2606 GCA_964595105.1 uncultured Bifidobacterium sp. | reverse complement strand
CAGAGCACCATTGCACCGATGAGCGACACGAGGTCGGCGATCACGATGGTGCGCCAGGCGCCCTGGAAGCCCCGGGTGGCGCTGTTGCGCAGCGTCTTGCCCGAACGCACCTCGTCCTTCAGACGTTCGAAGAACACCACGTAGGAGTCGACGGTGACGCCCACCGACACGATGATGCCGGCGATACCCGACAGCGACAGCGCAAGACCGTTCGACTTCGAGAGCCACGAGATGACGCCCCACAGCAGGCTTGCCGACACCGTGAGACCGAGAGCCACGATGAGACCGAGCGTGCGGTAGTAGAACGCCATGAACAGCAGCACCAGCAGCACACCGACGAGGCCCGAGATCCAGGCTGCCTTCAGCGAGTCCTTGCCAAGGCTGGGCGACACGTTCTGCACCGACTGCAGTTCGAGCTTGATGGGCAGCGACCCCGAGTTGATGACCCGAGCCAGTTTCTGCGCCTCTTCCTTCTTGAACGAGCCACTGATCTGAACACTGCCGTTGAACTGCGGTGTCTGCACCGTCGCAACCGACTGGAGGCTGCCGTCGAGTTCGATCGACAGCTGCTGCGTGGGGCACGAGGTGTCCTGGTTGTAACACTTCGAGGCAAGAGCGTTCCAGACGTCCTCACCTGAGGCACCGCCGCGGAGATCGACCACCACGCCCCAGCCCTTGCCGTTCAGCACGGTGGCCGTGGCGTTGTCCTTGAACACCTCGCCCGTGCCCTGCTGCGGCCCGACGAGGCAGTACTGCGGCGGGTCGGAGCCCTGAACCGGCAACAACTGCTGCTGCGTCGGGTCGCTCTCCTGCACCGGCAGACCATTGGCGTCGAGCGCCGGAGTGGTGGTGCTGGTGGTGGGTCCGGGTGCGGTCGTGGTGGTGGAATCGAGCAACGTCGTCGAGGTGGCGGGCACCGATGTGGTGCTGGCAGCCACGGTGTCGGCCACGGTGGTGGTGGTGTTCGCAGCGCTCAACGGACGACTGGGTCCGCCTGCGGCGGTGGTGCTCGGCGCCGTGCTCGCAGTGGTGGTGGCTGTGGAACTGCCCGGCGTGGTGGTGCCCACCACGGCCACCGAACTACCGGTGGGCACCGTGGTGCTCGCGCCGGCCACGGTGCTGGAGGTCGAGGGGTTCACGTTGAGTGTCTGGCAGGCCGCCATCACCGGCCGCAAGTACACGGCACCGGTGACCTGCACCAGGTCGACGGCCTGTTGCTGGTTCTGCACACCGGGCAGGTTCACCACGATGGTGTCGCCCTGGCAGAGAATCTCCGGCTCGGCCACACCGAGGCTGTCGACACGTTCGCGGATCTTCTCCACGGCGAGTTTCATGCTGGAGGCGGTGCAGTCGGTGCCCGACACCGCTCGCTGGGTGACCGACACACCACCCTGCAGGTCGAGACCCAACGCCGGCTTGGAGTCGGTGAGGAGCGTCGCCAGCAGACCGCCGTAGGCGATGGCGACGATGCCGATGAGAGAGATGAGGAGTTTGCGACGCATCGTGAGGCTCAGGACTCGTCGGCTGCGTCCGACGACGAATCAGCGATGGGAGTCGAGCGACCCTTGGCGCCGTCGTCGGTGGGGGTGGCGGTTTCACCCTTCGACGTGTCGACCTTGCGCTGAATGGCCTGGCGGGCAATGCGGATCTGCACGTTCTCGTCGACCTCGACCCACGCGATGTCGCCGTCGAACCCGGTGACGAAGCCGTAGAGGCCGGACGTGGTCATGATCTCGTCGCCCACCTCGACCGCCCTCTGCAGCGCCACCTGCTCGCGCTGGCGGCGGCGTTGCGGGCGGATGAGCAGGAAGTACATCGCCAAGCCGATGAGGGCGAAGATCGCCAACTGGGCGAACGCAGCGGCGCCGCCGTTCGTCTGGGTGGCACCGAGCACGGCTGCGGAGGGATGGATGGAGCGCATGGTGAGTCAACCAACTCTTGACAGTGGAGGGAAGGGCCCTCAGGACCGTAGGAATCCTAACCACCGAGCCGCGGGTTGCGGCGGTTCACCCCCATGCAGCGAGCACCTCGCGCCGCAGGTGATCGAAGGTCCCGTCCGCGATGGAGACCCGCATCCGCTCCATCAGTCGCAGGGTCCAGGCGATGTTGTGGAGGCTCATCAGACGGGCCGCCGTCGGCTCCCCCACCTGGAACAGATGGCGGATGTACCCCCGGCTGTGGCGGGCACACACCTCGCAGGCGCAGTTCGGGTCGAGCGGTTCGTCGCTGAGCGCCCACTTCGCGTTCTTCACGTGCAGGCGGCCTGCATCGGTGAGGGCGGTGCCGTGGCGACCGATACGGGTCTGCATCACACAGTCGAACTGGTCGACACCGAGCGCCACGGCTTCCACCAGACTCGCAGGATCGCCCACGCCCATGAGGTAGCGCGGACGGTCCGAGGGCAAGTGGGCGATGGCCGCAGCGAGCGCCGGCAGCATCTCGGCGCGGGTCTCCCCCACGCTCAGCCCGCCGATGCCGTAGCCGTCGAAACCGATCTCCACGGTGCGTTGCGCGCTCTCGGCCCGCATCGACTCGCTGATGCCACCCTGCACGATGCCGAACAGCGCCTGGTCGGGCCGTCGGTGGGTGGCCTTCGCGCGGGCCGC
>CAZQPJ010000371.1:0-2614 GCA_964595105.1 uncultured Bifidobacterium sp. | reverse complement strand
GGCGTGACGAGTCCACCATCCGCAAGACGTGGTCGCCGGAGGTGTTCATCCGCAGCACCGAAGCCGAGGTCGCCGCAGCAGGAAGCCGCAGCTTCTGGGGTGAGCCGGTGGAGAGCTGGACCGCCGGCAACCTGGTGGGCACCCCCGAGCAGGTGTGCGAGAAGGTCCAGCAGTACATCGACCTCGGATGCACGGGCTTCATCCCGTGGTGCGCCGATTACCCCGACACCGAGTCGATGGAGTTGTTCGCCACGCAGGTGATGCCCAACTTCCGCTGACGCTTCTCGTCGCCCGTGCGGGTCAGAACAGCGACGTCTGCTGCGGCGCCTCCACGGCCAGGGGCTGCGGCAGCGGGGCGAGGCGGGGCACCAACGCAGACACCGCGTCGTGCAACCCTCGCGCCAGGGCGGGGCTGCGCAGGTTGTCGGGGGTGTGCACGAACAGCGTGGGGGTGCGACCTTCGTCGACCCAGTCGGCCAGCAGTGGAGCCCAGCGTCGCAGCCCGTCGTCGGTGAGGTCGTGGTGGTCACTGCCGATGAACCGCACGATCGGCCGGTCGGTCAGGGGTTCGGCCAGGAGCGGCAGTCGTGGTTTGGTTCGCCACTCGTCGCGGCCCGCTTCGGTGAACGGGGTGCGGTGGAACAGCGCGAGGGTGTCGAGCACCACGCGCTCGGCGTTGTGGCGTCGCAGCACCGCCTCGAGCGCACGTCGACCGTCACCACCGAAGAACTCCGGATGGCGCACCTCCACCGACCACGGCCACACCTCTGGAGCGTCTCGCAGCACGGTGTCGAGCGCGTCGAGGTCGCGTGGCCCGAACGAGGGCGGCAACTGGAGCATCAGGCCGCCGACCCGATCGCCGAGCGGCATCAGCAGGTCGACGAAGGTGGCGAGATCGGTGCCGACGTCGCGCAGGCGGCGATCGTGGGTGATGGCGCGCGGCACCTTGAACGCGAACCGGAAGTCGTCCGCTGCCATCGCGGCCCACCTCGCCACCGTTGCCGGGTGCGGCACGGCGTAGAACGTGGCGTTGCCCTCCACGGCCGTGAGGAAGCGGCTGTAGGCCCACAGCTCTCGGCCCGGCGTGGTGCCTGACGGCAGATAGGTGCCCACCCATGATCGCTGGGCCCACATGGGGCATCCCACGTGGAGGGTGGGTGTGGTCACGTCACTCGTACGAGCGGAAGATGCACTCGGCCACGCAGCTCGGCTTGGCCGCGCCCTCCACCTCGAAGGTGAGTTCGTAGGTGCTCTGGATGCCGCCGGCGATGTCGTCGACCGCCAGCAGTTTCACACCGAGGCGCAGGTTGGCGCCCACGGGCACCGGCGACATGAAGCGCACCTTGTTGCAGCCGTAGTTCACGCCCATGCGGAACCCGGTGGTGACCACCACCTGCGGCATCAGCGACGGCGCGAGCGACAGCGTGAGGTAGCCGTGGGCGATGGGGCCCCCGAACGGGCTCTCGCGCTTGGCGCGCTCGACATCGATGTGGATCCACTGGTGGTCGCCCGTGGCGTCGGCGAACTGGTTCACCCGTTCCTGGGTGACCTCGAGCCACTCGGAGTATCCGAGGTGCTCGCCGACGAGAGCCTTGATCTCTGCAGAACCGTTGATGATGCGCGGTGACATGGCCGACAGCATGGCACTTCCGGATGCTCTACGGTGAAGCCGTGGGGAACAGGTCAGCGGGCGATCGGCTCGTGCGTGCAGCCTTGCTGCCGGTGCGCCTCGCGAAGAACTCTGCCCGACTCGCAAGGAGTGTGCTCATGGCCGACTTCCTCACTGGCTACGCCATCACCCAGCCGAACAAGACGGCGATGATCGACGACCGGCCGGACGGCACGGTGCGGTCGCTCACCTTCGCCGAACTCAACGATCGTTCCAATCGGCTCGCCAACGTGCTGCTCACGCTCGGCGTGCGGCCGGGCGAGAGCAAGGTGGTGTGGTGCGGGCAGAACTCCATCGGTCTCGCGCTGGTCATCAACGCCACCCGCAAGTTGGGTGTCACGGCAGTTCCCCTCAACTATCGCCTCAGCGACGAGGAAGCCGCGTACGTGGTCGACCACTGCGATGCCACGGTGGTGTACGTCGACGCCGAGTTCGCGCCCACCTTCGAACGCATCAGGGGCTCGCTGCCGAAGGTGGAGCAATACCTCGTGTTCGACGGTGACGTGCCCGGCGGCATGATCGACGTCGACTCCCTCATCGCCGCCGCCTCGGCTGCCGAGCCCGACGTCCCGGCGGCCACCGAGGCCGGCTCCACCATGATCTACACGAGCGGCACCACCGGGAAGCCGAAGGGAGCCCTGCGGCGCGGCAACAGCGGAGCGGCGCAGAGCGCAGCCCTGATGGCGTTCATCGGGTACGTGCCCGACGACGTGTACATCCCCACCGGCCCGCTCTACCACTCGGGTCCCGGCGGGTTCATGGGCATCGCTCAGGCCCTGGGTCAGACGGTGGTGCTGCAGCGCAAGTTCAATGCGGAGGACTGGCTGCGGCTGGTGCAGAAGTACAAGGTCACGTCCACGTTCAGCGCACCCACGCCCATCCGCATGGTGTGCAACCTGCCCGACGAGGTGAAGGCCCGCTACGACGTGTCGTCGATGAAGCGGA
>CAZQPJ010000370.1:0-2615 GCA_964595105.1 uncultured Bifidobacterium sp. | reverse complement strand
CACCACGCTCGACCTGCTCGGTCAGGCCCGCAAGATCGTCGTCACCAAGGACGAGACCACCATCGTCGAGGGCGCCGGTGTCGAGGCCGACATCGCCGGTCGCATCGCCCAGATCAAGGCCGAGATCGACAACACCGACTCCGACTACGACCGCGAGAAGCTCCAGGAGCGTCTGGCCAAGTTGTCCGGTGGTGTCGCAGTGCTCAAGGTCGGCGCCGCCACCGAGGTGGAGCTCAAGGAGAAGAAGCACCGCATCGAGGACGCCGTCTCGGCCACCCGCGCTGCCATCGAGGAGGGTGTGGTCGCCGGCGGCGGCACCGCTCTCGTCCGTGCCCGCCCGGCCGTGAAGGCCGTGCTCGACTCGCTGACCGGCGACGAGGCCACCGGCGCTCGCACCGTGTACGAGTCGCTCACCGCCCCGGCTCGGCTCATCGCCGACAACGCCGGTCTCGAGGGTGCCGTCACCACGCAGCAGGTCGAGGCCGCCAGCGGCAGCATCGGCCTCAACGCTGCCACCGGTGAGATGGTCGACCTCGTGAAGGCCGGCATCATCGACCCCGCCAAGGTCACCCGTGCGGCGCTGCAGAACGCAGCGTCCATCGCGGCGCTGGTGCTCACCACCGAGTGCCTCGTGGCCGACAAGCCCGAGAAGGCTGTAGCCGGTGCCCCTGCGGGCATGGGCGGCGGTATGCCGGGTATGGGAATGATGTGACCCGCGGCGGGCGTGCCCGCTGCGTGTGCAACGACCCCGGTGGCGTTCTCGCCCCGGGGTCGTTCCCATTTTCGCCACCGGTCGCATCGGTAGGCTCCGCACATGGCTGAGGCAGGCAAGCGACCGTTCTGGATGCACCAGCTGGTGGAGTACATCCTCGGTGGCGCGCTGGTGGCCAGCGGGCTGCAGAGCCCGACGCCGCTGGTGCCGGCGGCGCTCGGCGGCATCATCATGCTGCACTCGGCCATCACCCGTGGCGCCCTTGCCGCCTTCAGGGTGATCGACCGCCGTGTGCACCGACTGCTCGACCCGGTGGTGATCGGCCTGTGTGCGTTCGGTGCCCTGCAGCCGTGGCTCAGCGTCGACAACGGTACGCGGGTGATCATCCTCGGTATCGCCGCCGTGCACCTCGTGGTGTTCTTCGGCTCGAGTTTCCAGGAGCGCGTGAAGACCCCCAAGCAGGCACCGAGCGCCCAGGGAACCGATCGCAGCACCGACATCGGCCGCACCGCCGGCCGGGTGGTGGGCAGCGGCGTGAACGCGGTCCGCAAGATGCGTCGGTAGCCTCACCCCATGGCCTTCGAAGCACCTGCCCCTGACCTCGCGAAACTGGTCGCCGCCTGGGAGGAATGGGAGCGTGGCGAACAGACACCCGGTCGTGTGCTGGCGAACATGAAGACGGCAGGGTTCGCCGAGGTGCTGCGACAGTTGGTCGCCTCGGGCTGGAGCCCCACTGCAGGCTGAACCGCGCCGCCCCGGTGGTGCGCAGCACATCCCGCGACCGGCCGACTGGGCGCCGGGTCGACCCGCACCGTGGCCGGTGCCGGGGGGAGCCCTCTCGGTGGACCGCATCCTGCAGCGCGTCGGCAACGGCGATGACCACGGCCCGTTCGACCCCGACTGGCCGGAGGCTCGGCGTTCGGCAGTGCTGGTGGTGCTGGCCCACGGCGCCACAGGTGCCGAGGTGCTGCTCACCCGCCGCTCGATGCAGCTCAGCAGTCACCGAGGTGAGGTCAGCTTCCCGGGAGGACGACTCGACCCGGGCGAGACGTACGAGGATGCCGCGTTGCGCGAGGCCTTCGAGGAAGTCGGACTCCCGCCCTCCGACGTGTCGGTGGTGGCACGCCTCAGCCCCATCTCCACCTGGGTCAGCAGCAGTTGGATCGTTCCGGTGCTGGCGGTGGTGGCGAGCCCGCTCCCATTGGAGGCACGCACCGGCGAGGTCGACCGAGTGCTCTGGACACCACTGCACGATCTCACCGCACCGGGCACGTATCGCGAGGAGTTGTGGCACACCGCTCGGGGCGCTCACCCGATCCACTTCTTCGAACTCGACGACGAGACCGTGTGGGGTGCCACGGCGCGCATGTTGCACCAGTTGTTGCGGGTGGCCCACGACGTGCCGGGCCACGAGCCACCCGCCAACTGATCGCTAGGGGCCGCCCATCACGCGCACGGCGCGGTAGTACACCTCGGCCCACGCGTAGCACGGGAGGCGCAGCATCCACGAACGTCGCTTGCAGTGGGCTCTCATGTCGCTGCGGAACCGCTGGTCGACCTGCGCCCGATTCGAGGTGTTCCAGAACGAGCGGCCGGTGCCGTATCGATGCTCGAGCAACTTCAGGTTCCGGTAGGCGAAGTCGTGGCGGATGCACGAGTTGCGGAAGTCGTGGCTGAAGCCCGAGTTGCCGAACACGGCGGCCGAACAACCGTCGGTCGTCCAGTCGAACCATGGGTCACCCGACAATCGATGCGCGAGGAAGTCGAGCAGGGGAGTGTCGAACACCTCGTGGTGCACGTACGCCCAGTCGTTGATGGCGGTGTGCGCCGCTGGTTGGCGGGATGATGGGTGGGCCGATACCGGCGATGCGGCGGTCAGGACACTCGTGACCGCGACGAGCAC